>JAKOSX010000255.1 GCA_029776595.1 Bacillota bacterium
TCCCAGTCCGGCGGTTTCCGTATTAATCGTCGATGACGGAAAAATCCTGTTGGGGAAGAGGGCAGGTTGGAATTTTGAAGGAGGGAAATGGTGTTTTCCCTGCGGATATATTGAATATGACGAAGATTTTCTGACGGCGGGCCGCCGTGAGGTCCGGGAAGAAACCGGCCTGGACGTGGCGATTACCGGGATAATCAATGTGACACATAATTTTTTCAATGAAGGCTTGCATACCCTGGTGGTGGTCCTGGCGGCCCGGGTTACCGGAGGAACGCTGCAGCCCAATGACGACCTGACGGAGCTGCGCTGGTTCGGTCCGGATGAACCTTTGCCGGAGCTGGCTTTTGAATCGGATCGCATGATCATCGATTATTTCCGTCAGGGGAAACTCACCCGGTATATTGACATACAGTCGCAAACGTCACGATGATATATGGCGGTTTACGTTTAAATCACATCCCGTAGAGGCTATGGCTGCGGGATTTTTTTTATGCCTTTGTGTTCATAATAACCATATGTGATGAAATTGCTGAAAGCTTGGTGAGGCCATTGGTAACAGCCAAAAATAACATTTGTTTTGTGGTGCATACACCGTTTCAGTTGCTGTTTGCCACGATCATGCAGAAAAAATCCCGGGGAAGACGATGCTCATCTGGGAAAATGACGGACGCAATCAACTGGAACAACTGCAGACCTTTATCGAACAGAACTGGGAACATCATCAGATGCTTCGGACCCGGGGGAAAAAAGACCCGTCCCAATGGCCGGAGATCAAGAGGGCTGCCTGCAGCCATTTGGAACACTGCTGGATCCTGTGCTTATGGTCTCTCCATTCCAAAGTGAATCAGGCCATGATGGAGGTGGCAAAACAAAAGGGGATTACAGTCTATGTTTTTCCGGAAGGCCTGACAGTTTACGACTATTTTAAGCCCGGATTCGACCGATGGATTAAGGCTATTTCAGGCCGGTATTTGTTCTCCTTTGACTATTTTTTCACCTATTTCGGACGGGAGCGGCTGAACCATCCCCGGGTCCGACCCATGCCGTTCGTGCTGACGGCGGCTAACTTAAGCCAGTTGGCATTACCGGAAGAGATAAGCCGTCCCCAGGTGAACTTCAGCGCATTTCAAGGTATTTACTTGGGCCAACAGTTAAGCGAAAGACGGGTTTTAATTGCGGGCGAAGAAAACCGGTATCTGGAGGCTCTGTTTGAGGTGCTGCCGGAGAAGGACCGGATTTTGGTTTTGCTTCATCCGCAGGAACGTCCAGACAAATACCGACGGTTTAAAAATGCCGAGCTTTTGTTTAACCATCATTTTCCCAACGAAATCTGGCTCCGTCATTGCGAACCCCGTTATGTGTTGACGCCATATTCGGCCACGTTAATCAATTCGGCGTTGCTTTTTCCGATGGTTCCTCATGTGATGACCTATAGGGCGGTGGGGCTTCTGAGGCATCGCCGCCGCTTGCAGTCTCTGGCAACGGCGTTTGAAGATATCCCCAATATTCGGGTGATCGATAACATTTCCGACATACCTGCGGCCATATCGCAACCGGTCGGAGAGTTTTCGGCCGAGCCGGGTCCGGACGAAGCGGAGTTCTTTCGGCGGTATTTTACATAGTATCGTCGGCCGAAACGGCTTCTTTCCAATGAAAAATGCCGTTTCCGGATGGGAATTCCCGAAGGAATTTTTCTCTTAAAAACCGGCATTCGATGCGATGTTCCAATTTCCTGACGAAACGCTGGGCGGGCCATGGCAATTTTTCATAATAATACTGAAGGCCCACCTGCCAAAAATCCTCCGGCCAGCTTAGCAGGACGTACATTACTTCTATTTCGTCGGCGCTGAGTTTGGATGCCCGGTGATATTCGCGGAGGATAAACCGGCAAACATCCATGTTCCATTCCTGATGGCGCAGATTGCGGAGGAGCAGATTGATAAGGTCGTGGATGCGAATGTCGCGAAGGCAATAGTCGAAATCGATCAATGCCATGTGGCCCCGGGAATTTCTCAAGATGTTCCGGCCGGAATAATCGTGATGGCAAAAGCTTTTGTGGCGATATCCTTCATCAGCCACATGCCGGTAAAAAGACCGAAGCAGCCGTTCGTAGCTTTGGACAGCCTGGCGGTAAAAGGGTTCGAAGTGCCGCAGGTATAAGCGGCTGAAAGCGGAGGTTTCTTTTTCGGCCAATGCCAGGCTGCGAAAGTCATTCAGTTCCCGGATGCGCCGTTCCCATTTGGCCGGCCAACCGTACCAGGCGGTGCGTTGATGGGGAAGGCTGGGTTCGAACCCTTGGCTGCAACGGTGAAATTCCGCCAGAAACCGGCAAGCGTTGGCCAGATCCGAGAAGTTGTTAAAATCCAGTTCATTGCCTTCAAACCAGTCGGTAAGGATATATATCCCGTCGGAAGCGGTTACGTATGGGGTGCCGTCAAGGCTCAACCATAAACGGGGCGCGGTCCGGAAACCGTTGGCGTGAAGATATTCCAAGGCTTCAAAGATGAACAGGATGTCGGCCGGAGCCAGTTTGGACCGTTTGAGGTATTTGGGGCCGTCGGATGTTTCGGCTTTCCAGACTTTTCGGCAGCTTTCAGCCTGATGAAGCTGTAATCCGTAGTTTTCGGCCACTTTCCGCAGGATTTCAAATTGATCCGGCGGACCCATGACAGCCTGAGTCGTGGACATGGCATACTCCTTTGGTTAAAGGGTTTTTTCAATTTAAAACGGGTGGTTGGCACTGGCGAAATAATGGTCAAATTGGACCTGAAAAGCGGCCAAGTGCTGTTGTTTTTCAAGAAGTTTTTCGAATTTTGATACCTCCCGTTCGGGTGAATAACGGTTGTGGCGGTGAAAATGGCGAATGGACATTCTCCAGAATTTTTGAGGAAAGTAAAAGATGGCGCGCATCACGTCCAATTCCGCAGGAGATAACGGAATGACTTCCTGGTATGCGTCGATCATCATCCGGGCGGTTTCGAAATCCCAGTCGTATTTTTTCATGACCCGGCGGGTAAATTTGATCAGGTCCATAATAGGCAGATCCAAGCGGATGCTGTCAAAATCGATCATAAAGATAGTCCCTTCAGGGGTGAGAA
>JAKOSX010000256.1 GCA_029776595.1 Bacillota bacterium
AGTTTTGCTGAAGCCCGGATCTTTGTCTACTATAATTTCTAATCTGAATCCGAGTGCTTTGAAACCCAGAGTAATCTGGGTTTTTCTGTGTTTACGGGCAAAATAAAGTGTAACTTCAGAAAGAAGGGTATTCAATGTCGGAACATTATTATACGGCCCGGCCTGAGGCCAAACATAAGCCGGGACAGTTTACAGCGACTTTGCGCGGGGTGGAGCTCCGTTTCCATACGGATGCCGGCGTATTCTCCAAAAACCGGATTGATACAGGGACCCAATTGCTCATCGACGGCCTGCGGTTGACGCAGGAGATCCGGACCGTGCTTGATCTGGGGTGCGGGTATGGGCCCATCGGCCTTACCGTTGCCAGTTTGCTCCCGGAAGCCACGGTGTATATGGGGGATATTAATGAACGTGCCGTAGAGCTTGCCCGGATGAATGCCCGTTCCAACGGCCTAACCAATGTGGAGATTCGCGCCGGAGAAGGGTTCGCTCCGTTTAAGGGGCTGACCTTTGACCTGATTGTGACCAACCCGCCGATCCGTGCCGGAAAACAGGTGATCTACGGGATGGTGGATGCAGCGCCGGCCTTTCTCAATGACAACGGCTGGTTTGTTGCGGTCGTCGCCACCAAACAGGGGGCTAAAAGTTTTGAACGGAAGCTGGAAGAGGTCTTTGGCAATGTGGATGAATGGGAGAAAGGCAGCGGTTTCCGGGTGATTGCGGCTCAGAAAAGGGTTGCTTCGGAGTTTAGAAATCCCGAAACTCGGAAAGACTCTGAATGATTAGGACCGGTGGAGGGATTGTCGTTGCAATGAAGAGGTCAATCACTCAATTGGAAAGGATCAAAGATGAGCTCCCTGCAGCGGAACGTCGTTTATTTGAACGATATTATCGGGTGGATACGGTGACGGGGAGGCTACGGGTGCCCGAGGGGATGCGGCCGTGGATCGAAAAGAATTTCGGGATTCTGGAAGCAGTGACGGAGCAGCGGATTGTGAAAGTGACCAATCGGCTGACTTTGGAAGGGGTTTTGTTTAACGGCCTTCGGGCCAGCCGACCAATGGCCGTTGCCGACGGGGATTCGGTGGAGGAGACTGTCGTGAAAAGCAGTGGCGATCCGTTTTGCCGGCCGGAGAGTGACACGACGGAGGATACCTTCGGACGGATTCGAGGGGAGTATTGTATTACCGCCAGCAACGTGGCCAAATATGACGGTTATCACGGGATCGTCATTTTTGATGAGCATCACCCTTTAAAGTTTGATGCCGAACGGATTGCCGATTATTTTAAGACGGCGTGGGAGTGGGGGGAAAAGGCTCATCAGGAGGATCCGGAGAGCCGTTATTTCTTTTTGATGTGGAATTGCCTTTGGAAGAGCGGGGCTTCTATTGTTCACGGTCATGCCCAGATGACGTTGAGCCGGGGAATGCATTATGCCAAGGCGGAGGCTTTGCGCCGGGTGTGGGAGCGGTATAAGCGGGAGTATGAGGGGGCCTGTTATTTTTGGGATTTGTACGCGGTCCATCAGAGCCTGGGGTTGGCCTGGGAGCAGGAGGGGGTCAAAGGGATGGCTCATTTGACGCCGGTGAAGGAAAAAGAGGTGTTGCTGGTGGCGGCGGAGTTGGGAGAGCCGCTGTACCGGCAGGTGTATCGGGTGTTGGATGGGTACCGCAGGATGGGAGTGCGGAGTTTCAATTTGGCGGTGTATGTGCCGCCGATAGCGGAAGTGGAGGAGGATTGGGAGGGGTTCCCGGTCGTGGTGCGGTTGGTGGATCGGGGGGATCTGGAGAGTCGGACGGCGGATGTAGGGGCGATGGAGCTCTATGCGGCCAGTGTGATCTCCAGTGACCCGTTTCGGGTTGTGGAGTTTTTGAAGTGAGTGGGATTTGTTTTTGCCGGATTGCGGGAGTGGGCCGTGATAAGCTGCGCAATATTGCATTGCTCGGTCGCGCCTTATCCTGCTTGCTCCTGACGGCCCAAGCGGATCTATTATAGCAGTAGTTGTAGAAAGGTTGAGAAAATAGGAATTCTTTTGGGATTTATGCCGGGATTGAAAGATGGGGAATAATGGAACTTGAAAAGAGGCGTTTTGTATGGTAAACTATTTATTGCTCAAAAAGTAAATAAACATGCCGACATGGCTCAGCTGGTAGAGCAGCGCACTTGTAATGCGCAGGTCATCGGTTCGAATCCGATTGTCGGCTCCATAATTTATGCAATAAACCTCCTTAAGACTCTTTATGGGATTAAGGAGGTTTTTTTATTGATATATCCACAAATATTTGCAGGAATTATTCTCTAAATGTCAAACAGCTGAATGTCCCGAGTTCATGGTGGGAAATTGTGAACAACACGGACCTACTCGGTTAGAGGAGGGAATGACGATGGGTATTGAATGGACTCCCGATTTGGCGGTGGGCTTGGATGAAATTGACGAACAGCATAAGGAGCTGTATCGCCGCATCGATAAGTTGATGGATGCCTGCCAGCAGGGAAAAGGGAAGGAAGTCGTAGCGGACACTTTGAACTTTTTGGAAGAGTATGTTGTCACGCATTTTAGCAACGAAGAAGGTTATATGCAGCGGTTTGGTTATCCGGATTATGAAGTGCATAAACGGAATCATGCCTATTATGTCAATAATTTGAAAGAGCTGAAGGACCTTTTGGCAGAGAAAGGCCCGGGGGTCGAATTGGTGGTTAGAACCAATGTCATGGTTATCGAATGGCTCAATAACCATATCCGGAAAATGGATACCAAAATGGCGGCTTTTCTGTCGGGAAAAATTTGAAAACGCGTTGAGCCGGTTTTGACCGGGACTACGTAACGGACGAAGGTTCATCTTCGGGTTGGTATATTTCCTATCAATGTAAATCCTCCGTTTTTCGTGGAAAATGGAACGAAATACGGAGGTTTTTTATGTAGGCCACTGGGTATGAAGAAGGCTGAGATAATAAATCTCAGCCTTATCCGGTGACAACAGGAAACAACGAAAATAAATACAACCTTTTAGTTAACCAAACAACCTTTAAAGATCAGCCGACTTTTCTTTTTTATATGCATTTACGGCTATTGAGGCTAATTGTCCATTTTGATATCTTAAAAGCAAGCTTAATGAAGTGGTTATCTCGCAAGATATGTAATCGCTTGCAGAACCATCTTGTTTTTTAAATTCCCAAAAAGCAAACGCAGTCCCTTTACCTCGTCTGATGGCTTGTTCTTCGTAACCGTCTCCTTCATAGTAAGGGCTTTCAAAAAAATAATATTTTTCACCTGAGAATCCATATTTCTGGGAAATATCTTCACAAAATGTTTTCCACTTTTTTATAACTTCATATTCTTCAAAATTGATAAGTATAACTGCTTGCCACATTTTATCTTGATAGATAAAAAAACCAATTTCAGCATCTTCGCCGGCAAAGGTACTTTCATAAATAATGACTTTTTGATCCTCGGATTTTAATGTGGTTTTTGGCCTGGTTTTCATTAAATTCTTAATTTGCTGACTGGAAGCTCCCCACGGCAAGCCTAGAAATCCATCTAAAGTCGCAGGTTCTGCGCAATACGTTATTTGCCCGAAGATAAAACAGATCAATAAAACCATCAAGATGTAAACCTTTTTCATTAAGATACCTCCATGTCGTTGATATTGGTTGTCTTAGCAAGTTAGGAGAGGGCTATTTAAGCCTGACATGGCTCCCTCCGGGGATCTCCGTCGGTTGGCCGTCGACGCTGATCCAGACGGACATGGCGGAGGGGTTGTAGACCATGGTGCCGGCGGCGGTGAATTTCAGGTTGTTCAGGGCTTTCATAT
This sequence comes from Bacillota bacterium, assembly GCA_029776595.1. Taxonomy (GTDB): domain Bacteria; phylum Bacillota; class UBA4882; order UBA8346; family UBA8346; genus JAKOSX01. Next base: position 3,813 of record JAKOSX010000256.1, read on the forward strand.
AGTCCACGATCTCGATATTGGTCGCGTACCAGATATCCTCCCGGTTACCGATGAATTCGCAAAATTCTTCAATAACCTCCCAATTGTTGTCGTTGTCAAATTCGTAGCTGTGTCCCCAGACGTACATCATGTAAAAATATTGGGTTTTGGCCAAACCGGCGAAGGTTTTGGCCAATTCCATCAGGTTGTGGTTGTGATGGCAGGTGGCCTGCCAGGTGTAGAAATCCTGCGGCATGGTGAATTGGCCGTGTTCATGGACGGTCCGGGCATATTCGATGCCCAAGTGGGGCAGGACTTCCCGAATGGCATTGTTATAGGAACCGTTGGGATAGGAGAGGCCCCGGACCGGATAACCGACGATCTCTTCCAATTGCATCCGGTCATTCAGTATTTCCTGAACCACCTGGTCCATGGGGCAGCGGGCGATGGTCGGATGGGTCAGGGTATGGGCGGCTACTTCATGGCCTTGATATAAGCTTCGGATTTCTTCGCGGGGGATGCGGATGGATTGTTCCATCAGTCCGGAATTTAAATGAAAGGTGGCTTTTATGCCATAACGGTTGAAGATGGCGATCAGCCGGCGATCGGCGACTTTTCCGTCATCGTAGCTGAGGGTCAGTACCTTATGGCGTCCTCCGGGAAAACAGTGATAAATCTTGGGCATCAGGATCACCTCGAATAGAATGGATTCTTTATGACTATGACTATTCTTTCATTATACTCCTTTTTGGAGAAGAATCCTATCCGGAGTGATCCGTATTAGCTGTTTCCCTAACGGGTGAAACAGCTAATCTGTGTATTGTACGCTGTGTACTGGGAACTGTTTAGAATATATTCACCAGTGAAAACCGTTCCCGTTCGGCGATGTGCATGATAAAATGGCGCAAGGTTTCCATCTCCATGCGGGCGTCGGAATAACTTTGGGTGAGGATGGCTTCCCGAGTTTTGGTGAGCGCTTGGTCCACGTTGTCGATTTCTTCGTGATGAGTAAGGACGGCCCACAGTTTCCGGGTTTTGGCCCAGTCCTGCTGAAAGGACTGCATGAGCCGGAAGGTTTCATCCCAATTTTTCCGGGAAAGGGCGGATTGCACGGAATCCAACTGGCGGACCAGCGTTTGACTGCTGGTGTTAAGATAATTTTGGCCGGCACAACCCAGGAGCAAAAACAAAGCAATACCGATGATGACAATAACCCAGGATTTCACGGATTCCGTCCTCCTTTCGGCGGGAGTTTCGGCTGAATGAATAATTTCCCGGAAGCATCATGGTTGACCAGAAATGCCTCTTCGGTACCGGAGAGGCCTTTTTTGCGGAGTTCATCTGTTAACCATTTTTCGGAGAGGCCGGCTCTTTGTAAATTGTCCCGTTTAAGGATGCCGTCTTCGACGAGGGTGATGGGCAATCCTTCATAAGCCGGATTCAAAGCCAAATCGCCCGGGGTGACCGGGCGTTTGTCGGTTTTGGGGATTACGGAAAGTTTGCCGCTGGTTTCCAATATGGCGTAATCCACATCAGCTACATTGGGAAAGCCCTGTAAACGCAGTTGCTCCAATAAGTCGCTGAGACTGTACCGTAACCGGGTCAATTCCTGCTGATTGATTTGGCCCCGTTCGATGATGATACTGGGTTGGCCGGAGATGAGTCGGCGAAATCCGGGGCTTTTCAAAGAGAGCAGGGAGGTGCTGAGTTGAATTAAGAGCAGCGTTAATATGGGGATGACGCCGTTAAGCAACGGGATTTCCGTATCTTGCATCGGTATGGCGGCCAATTCGGAGATCATAATGGTAATGACCAGCTCGTAAGGTTGCAGCTGGCCGATTTGGTGTTTTCCCATAATCCGTATGATGAGTACGACCAATGTATAAAGAATAATGGTACGCACAGGAAGAATTAACATGAACAACTATCACCCCTCTCCCATTGTTTACCGGTTCCAAGGAGTTTATGCGCAGCCTTGGCGGAAACGGTTTCTTATCTATTGGAATTGGCAGGATTTCGGTGCGAAAAGCCGAATATATTTCGGATAACGGCCCAAAGGTAAGCATTACCGTCTTTTCAGATTTTTGTCATGATTGGACAGGTAGGGAATAACTATATTCGGAGCCAGTTGAGGTACAAATAGGTATAAAGGGCGTGAATCGGATGAAATTCAACGGCAGATATATGCTTTTGTTCATTGTATTGATGGCTTTTACCGGGGTATCTTTTGCGGCGTCTCCGGTTACCGGAGGGATTCAACCCGGCAAATATCCTGTTTATGCCGTCAATCATCATACACCGGAGGCTTTTAAAAAGGCGGCGGATTATTGGAAGAGCCTGCAGAAAGTCGAATTGGAGCTTGGCCGGGCCTA
>JAKOSX010000257.1 GCA_029776595.1 Bacillota bacterium
CAACCGGTTATCCCTGCCAACTAAAACCTGAGTTTCACCGTTCTCCTGAAAATACCGAGCAGCCGCCCGGCCTAGTATATACACAAAATCCGGTGTCAGATCCACATCCGCAATCCCCCGGATATCGTACTCGCGAAAAATATCTTCATTGATGGAAATCATATTTCATTCTCCTGTAAACTTAAGTTAGGAGACAGGAGACAGAATATAGGAGATAGAAGGCAGAAGAAAACTAAAAGCCTACACATACCTCCTGCCTCATTTTTCGAGCTAAATTGTGCACTATGCAATGTGTACTATGTATTTTGATATGGAACCGTAAACCCGAAATTATCTCCTGACTCCTGACTACTCTCTCCTAATCACAAATACCTCTCTCTCTTCTCCATTCTCAACTTCTCCAAAAGCAGTTTAATATCCTGCACCCGGTGTTTGGGACAGAGAAGAACCACATCAGGTGTTTCAACATAGATCAAATTTTCTATGCCAACGGCAGCTACCAGCTTTTCACCAGATGCTTCAATAATGCAACCTTTCACATCTACTAAACTTACATTCGGAGTGTTGATAATATTTCCGGCTTTATCCCGAGTCCGGATCCGCTCCAGAGAAGTCCAACTTCCTACATCATCCCAACCAATATCTGCCGGAAGCACATAGACTTCCGAGGCTTTTTCCATAATGCCGTAATCGATGGAAATCTTCTCAAACTGACCAAACTCCCGTTTCAGAACAGTATCATAATCAGAGGTCCCAAGGGCAGCTCTGATCTTTTGAAGCCCTTGATGCAAATCCGGCATATATTGCTTGATCAATCGCAGGATAGTCCTGTTTTTCCAAATAAATATCCCGCTGTTCCAAAGGTATTTTCCCGTAGAGACAAATTCGCAGGCTGTCTCCAGATCGGGTTTCTCGGTAAACCGTTCCACATGATAGACACCGGAAACCTCCCGGTACGCCTGCCCTGTTTTGATATATCCGTAACCGGTTTCGGGCCGGTTAGGCCTTATTCCCAAGGTCACGATCCCGCCGGTCGTTTCGGCAACGCCGATCCCCTTTTGCAGCAAATTGCAAAAACCGGCATCATCGTCGATCACATGATCGGATGCCAGAACCGCCATGATTCCCTCCGGATCTTTCGTTCCAATCACCATAGCCGCCAAACCAATACACGGGGCTGTATTTCTCCCTTCCGGCTCAAGGATAATATTTTCCGAAGGAATTTCCGGCAACTGCTCCCGAATGGCTTCAGCATAGTCCTGACCGGTGATGATGTAAATTTGTGCCCAATCCGCCAGAGCTTTGACCCGCCAGACAGTCTCCCGGATCATCGTCCCTCTCCCGGTCAAGTCCAACAACTGTTTAGGCATTCGGATCCGGCTCTTTGGCCAGAACCGTTCCCCTCTTCCCCCGGCCATCACCAAGATATTGAGCAAAGTAAATCCCACCTTCTCTTTGCTCCAAGTCTAAAGCCTCAGCTATCCTGACCATGCTTCATAAGGGTCAGTTCGATTCATGGACAACCTTTCTTGACAACAATAGCAATTTCGTCACGGAAATCTGGAGCTTAACTTCATTTTTCTATAATATTCGGGAATTGAGGAGAGTGGTGATGGTCATTGGGGAAGAGGAAAGAGGAACAAAACTAACAGCTAAAGGATACTACGATCATTATCTTTTTCGTACATCAACCTATAATATTTCTCATACTCGCCGCTGACCACTTCGGCAACCCATAGAGAATAAGGGTCATTACGAATTGCTGGTTAATTGTTGCGTAACCAATGCCCATACCCCAAAGCCTTGATACGCTAAGATAATACCCAGGGTTCCGGATATCGCCGCTCCACCCAGACTGCTGTAAAAAACTTTCTTAAACTGCATCGTTTTTGAAATGATAGCATTCTGCACACCATTGACCGCTCCAAAAAACAAGGTTATGGATAATATCCGTAATACCGGTACGATTTGAGGGATATTGTAAAACGCAGCAATAACCGGCGAAACATAAAAAAGGGCCAAATAACATATTGCGGCAGTTAAAAGAGACAGATAGAATACGGATGAATAATCCCTTTCATGAACATCTTTCTTTTGGATAAGAGCCACGTTAAAACCGCTTTGGATAAATATATTGGAAACAGTTATAAATACTGCGATCAGCGCTATGATTCCATAGTCATCCGGTAAAAGCAATCGGGCCAGAATAATTTGAAC
>JAKOSX010000258.1 GCA_029776595.1 Bacillota bacterium
CAGGCTGGGATGAAACGGGTGCTGATCCCGAAAGAAAACGAGAAAGATAAACCCGTCGATATTTCCGATATCGAGATCATTACCGTCGAAAGTATTTCGGAAATTATGGAATGGGCGCTTCAAGGGGAAACGGCATAAAGGTAATGGTTATCCCAAATATAAAAGGAGTATCGCTTCAGCGATACTCCTTTTTTGATTTCGGATGCGTATTACGGCAACCAGGCGATTCGGGCGTCGGCAAATCGGGTTCTGACTTTACCGGCCAATTTCCCCTGGACGGTATCGACAATGTACAGCGTGTTTTCGAAGGATATGACCAACAGGTTGCCATCGGGGCTGAAATAGGCCGTTTCCGGGGCCTTTTTGTTTTCTTCGTCGGTAATCAGGATGCTGAGTACCGGTTTGTTCTGGTTAGGATCCAGTAGATGCCAATAAGTTTCGGTTGCCACCACAATATATTTGGAATTGGGCGTACGACGGATACCGTAAGCATTGCCGTTAAATACAACGGAACGTTGAACGGTATGGGTTGAGGTGTCGACGATATCCACTTGGGGGGTTCCGGTAAGGACGTACATGAGCCCCGTTTTTTCGTCCATAACCATCCGATTGTTGACGGAAACGCCGTCCGGACGGACATTGAGTTTATCCCGCATGCCGATGACCGGAGGATATGATTTAGGAATGATTTTGTTAAGGGTTATATTTCCCAACAGGGTGTTTTTGCCGACTCTGAACTTTGCCAGGCGTTCGCCGGTCTCCAGGTGAATGGCATCGATATAATTGCTGTTGATGTTGGTGATATATCCGGTTTTTCCGTCGGGACTCAGGAGAAAACCGTCGATTTGCAATTCGTAACGGGATTCGTTCAGGATTTTCGCTTGATGCGGGTCAATCAAGAAAAACGCATCGCGACTGAGGACGCATATATTGCCGGAAGAGGCCTGGGACAGAGAAATAGCCTCGGCGGCAAATTTGACGGTGGCCGTTATCTTGTCGTTGACCAGGACCTGGAGCATGCCGGAGGGTGTTCCGGAAACGGGATCGGTGGTGCCGGTTAGGAAAAACGTATTATTATCCTCACCGTCCTGGATGATGGCCAACGGGGCGTATCCAACCGGCAGGCTTTTGACGGTTTTGGCCTGGATGTCGATGATATGAAGTTGAGCCGGTTCCGAGGGCTTTTCCGGGGTATCCGACAAAAAGCTGATCAGTTTCTGTCCTTCACGGTAACCGCCGCATGCCACCAGCAATTGACTGTCGCCCTTGAAGAAAACGGCTCCGGGATTGGCGGTCAACGGATACCGCTCCGTCGCCATGGAAGCCAAATCTACCAATACCAATTCCGGTTTGGCGTTGGTTTCGTTGTCTCCCGCGGTGGCGACGGCCAGTAGGTTTTGACCGTTGAACCGATATGCGGACGGTTCAGATTTAAGGGATACGGATTGCACGTCGCCCTGGTTCAGGTTGACGATATTCAGCATGTTATTGCTGCTTTTGCCGCTGTCGCGGACTCCTGTGAAAATAAACCAGGTTTGCAGTTCATTATGATAAAATTCATCGAGAACCACTCCGGTGAAGGAGAGTTTTTTGGAAGTGGGTTTTAACGATGCGTCTAAGTAAAGAATTCCTCCCGGGTCTTTCATTCCGCCAAAGGTTTTGTTTGAGCCCAGATAAAGCAGGGCATAACCGCTGTTATTGGGGAGGGCTTGAATGCTGTAAGGCCGGGGGCCGCTCTTTACGGTGCCGCCGGATTTAAAGTTTGATCCAAATAATTCCATGGTATCGCCGATGGGATTTAGAGCCAGCCATTGAGATTGGGGGGCGGCAAAAGCGGCTGTTAAAAGGATGGTCCCTAACAGCAGCCCGACGATGAGATAACGTTTCATCACAATCCTCCTAAATAGGTTTCATTTTTTATCACAATAAATTATAATTAAGATCCGAAAGAACCCGTCATTCATTTTTGGTGTTGCTTGCCGGATCGTTTTATACATTCACCGGCAACCGGTAAATTCCTTTATTGACCTATTCAAATTTATTTTGGGAAATTATCAAAAATATCCATTGTTTTGGAGGGAGACATGAGTATCGCATCCATTGTGGAACGAATCCCGCCGCAGAATATTGATGCAGAGCGTTCGACCCTGGGCTCGATGTTGTTGGAGAAAGAAGCGATTTACAGAGCGCAGGAGATGTTACAGCCGGAGGATTTTTACCGGGAAGCGCACCGAATCATCTTTGAAGTGGTGGTGCATTTAAACAACAAAGGGGAGCCGGTGGATATCATCACTGTCTCCGAAGAGTTGAAACAACGCAACATGCTGGAGAAAGTCGGCGGAATTGCGTATCTGACGTCTCTGGCCAACTCGGTTCCGACGGCTGCCAATGTTGAATATTATGCCAAAATCGTCGAGGAGAAATCTTTGCTTCGTTCGATTATCCGAGTGGCCACGGATATTGTCAAAATGGGCTATGAAGGCAGCCAGGAAGTGGACGTGATCCTGGACGAGGCCGAGAAGCAGATTTTTCAAATCACCCAGAAACGCAATGTGAAGGGCTATGTTAGCTTGAAGAGTATTTTAATCGATACGTTTGAACGGATTGAAGCGTTATATGGGTCCAAAGGCGGGGTCACCGGTGTGCCCACCGGTTTTGCCGATTTGGACCGGTTAACTGCGGGTTTACAGCCTTCGGATCTGATTATTTTGGCGGCCCGGCCTTCGATGGGAAAGACCACGTTCGCGTTGAACATAGCCAGTCATGTTGCCATTGATCTGAAAATTCCGGTGATTATGTTCAGTCTGGAAATGTCCAAAGAACAGTTGGCTTTGAAATTATTGTGTTCCGAGGCCGGGGTCGACAATCAACGGATCCGTACCGGGACGCTGCTGGATTCTGACTGGCAGCGGATTTCTCACGCCATGGGGAAATTGTCGGACTCCATGATGTTCATCGACGATACTCCCGGAACCACCGTCCTTGATGTGCGGGCCCAGGCGCGCCGGATTAAAGCGGAATACGGTTTGGGAATGATTATGATCGACTATCTGCAGTTGATGAGCAGCCGGACCAAGACGGAGAACCGCCAGCAGGAGGTTTCGGAAATCTCGCGGGCACTGAAGGGATTGGCGCGGGAATTGGAAGTGCCGGTGGTGGCGCTTTCCCAGTTGTCCCGTGCGGTTGAGCAGCGGGCGGATAAGAAGCCGTCCATGTCGGATTTGCGGGAATCCGGGTCGTTGGAACAAGATGCGGATATTGTGGCCTTCCTTTATCGGGAGGATTATTACAATCAAGATACCGATCGGAAGAATATTACCGATTTAATCATTGCCAAGCAACGGAACGGCCCGGTCGGGACCGTCGAATTTCTTTTCCAGAAAGAGTACGGAAAGTTTGTGGGGTTGGAAAAGTTCAGGAAACCGTAAAAAACGGATTATTTACAATAAAGGGTGCCGGAAGGCAAAAAACAAACGGCTGCTTATAAAAGCAGCCGTTTGCAATCAGACCCGTAAAAAATGAAATGCATGAATTAGAAAGCGAATTCGATGCCAATTCCGACGCAATCATTGTCGGAATCATCGGCGTCGAAGGAATAATCCACCCACAAGGTTAAGTTCTCGGTGGGATAGAATTCAAAACCGAGTAAGATTTTGGTTATATCACTATTTTCGATTTCGGTATAGGATGCGCCCAAGTTGGCGGTTACGAAATCATTGAAACTGTATTCCGCTTGGCCTACAATTTCGAAGCCGTCTTCTGTGTCAAAGTCGTCTTCAAAACGGATATAACCCAATTTACCGGTTAAGGCAATTTTGTCGGAAAGGTTTGCTTTGCCGCGCACATCAAGGTAGTAATCAGAAAAGTCAATGCCATTAATGTCATAGGTGTAATATTTGAAGTTTATAGCGGCATTTTCGGCAAATTCATAGCGGACGCCAAGCGAAATGGCATCGATTTCCGTGACAAAACCAACGGAGAGCATCAATTGATCACTGATTCCATAGTTTCCAGTGATTTCGATCTCATCAGCATCGGTGTCGGCTTTTTCAACGGATACGGACCATCCTTTGTTGACGTTCACGCCAATGGTGCTGGCCATGGAGACGGAGGCGAAAGCAAGCGTCAAGATCACAGCCAAACTTAAAACAAATAACTTTTTCATTCAAGCCCCTCCCTTGAATCGAGTTATTCAGGTCTGATCAACATACCATATTCGAATTGACTGAAGAAAAATCCTTCTATTTCCATGAAAAATAAGGAAAAATCGTTAAAAAAATGTAAAATATGGAAAACAGTTAAAGCAAGGGGCTGCCGGTGACGGCAGCCCCTTGATGTGAACAGGTTTTTCGGCGGTGAATCAGAATGCGAATTCCAGTCCGAGATAGATGAAATCATCATCCGAGTCATCGATATTGATGCTATAGTCAAGATAAATGAAGAACTTTTCGGTGGGATAGAAGTCCATACCGATGACAGCGTAGGTTGTATCCTTGCCATGTTCCGGATTGGAATAGTCCAGGCCGAAAGTCGGAACGAACATGTCGCTGACAGCATATTCGGCTTGGGCGAAAAGACCGAATACATCGGTGCCGTCGGCGTCTGTGTAGGATACTTTGCCGGTGAATGCCAGGTTATCGTTGAAAGGATATTTGGCGCGAAGATCGATGAACCAGCCGTCCGCATTGTCGCTCTTGGAATATCCGAACGAGGTGGCCAGATTTTCAACGATCTCGTACCGGGCTTTCAGAATGAAACCGTTGTCATCGGAATCGTCGTTGTTGAAGTTATAGCCGACGGAGATCAACCACTGATCATTGATGCCGAAGTTTCCAGTGATCGTGATGGGATCTTCGTCAATAACGTCTTTTTCAATGGAGACGGTGTTGCCTTTGCTGACGTTAACGCCCAGAGTACTTGCCATGGAAACGGTGGTAAATGCAAAAGTCAAGGTAAGGGCCAACATAAGTACGATTAATTTTTTCATGGTATTGCCTCCTGTCATAATCGGTGATGACCTGTCCACATAATTTAATATTAAGTTGACCGAATCTGAATTACAATTAATTTCTTGTAAATAAGACACTGTTTTCTGTAATTTTTAATAAAAGTTGACACGAAGCTTACAATTGCTGAAATGGAGTAAAACCCGATGAACGCGCATAAACCTTATAAGAGGAGGGATGTGCCGTGGGGAAAGAACCGTCCATCGGCGAGCGGTTGGCTCAGATGTTGGATATTCCGTTGGATACCACATTGGAATGGCCCAAGCTGGAGTTGACCGCCAACCGGCATCTGGTCGTCGAAAATCATCGGGGCGTCATCGAGTATGACCCCAATACGGTCAGGATCAACACAAAATTCGGCGAAGTGAAGATTTCGGGGAGCAATTTATCTTTGGTTTCGGCCTTGAAAGACGAGATTGTGATCGATGGGAAGATCAATCAGGTTGAATTGGTGGATTGGAGGTAACCGGGGTGGGTCTTGAGAAAATCATATCCTATCTGAGCGGATACGTTGAAATACTGATTCGTGGCCCTCAACCGGAAAAATTGATTAACCTGATCACCGGTTCCGGTCTGTATCTTTGGCACGTCCGCCGGGTTGCGCCGGGGATCGTCCACGCCAAAATCCGGGTTCACGGATATTTACGAATTCGTGAGTTGATCAAGCGGTCCGGCTGTCACGTTAAAATCCACCGCAAACACGGCTGGCCTTTTTTACGCCGGAAATTGGCGGAGCGCCGGATGTTTTTGGTCGGAGCCCTTCTTTTTGTCGGGCTGACAATGTATTTATCCACATTGGTGTTGTTCGTCCGGATCGAAGGGTTTGAAGGCCGGCATCGCGATAAACTTCTAGAGGCGTTACAACGGGCGGGTTTACGTCCCGGCATGACCCGCCAGGAATTGCTAAACCAAAAACGCCGCATTGAACGGGAGATGATGTTGGTAACTCCTGAAGCCGTTTGGCTGGGGATTTCGGTGAAAGGGGTGGTGGCCGAGGTTAAAGCCGTTCCCCGGAAAACGCCTGCCGCTGCAGCCGGGCCGTCGGATTTGGTGGCGGCAACGGACGGTATAGTGACGAAAGTGGTGACCATTCGCGGCGTTCCGGCGGTACGGGAGGGGGATACGGTGGCCCGGGGCGATCTGTTGATCAGTGGTATCCGCTGGCATCAGGATTCGGAAACCGGGGCAATGGTTGCAGAAGAAATTCCGGCCGGGGGAATTGTCGAAGCTCGGGTTTGGTATGATATTGAAGTGATCGAACCTAAAATCGTCTGGAAGCCCCGACTGTACAACCGACAATGGACGTGTTACCGGCTGCGGTGGAACGACCGGTGGATTCCACTGTTCTGCTTTGGGAAAAAGCCTGCCAGCCATTATTTTTGGGAGCGGTACGTCAAACGGATTTATCCAGGGAGGAATCTCGGAGAGGGCGTAGAACTTATTAAGGATATTTACAGGGATGTGTCCTGGCATCAGGTCCGGCGATCGCCTGAAGACGTCAAGCGGGCCGCTTTGGCTGAAACGGCTTTAAAAAAGAAGCAATTGAAAAATCTGATCATAGAGCGTCAAATGGAGGCTTGGACCGATGAGGGTTTGTTTGTGAAATTAGTGACTACCCTTGAAACAACGCAGGATATCGCGATGGCGGTTCCTCGCAGAAAGGAGTTTTAATTTTTTGCAGCATAAAGAAGTCAAATTGGAAATCGAACCGCGCCTGGCGAACCAATTATCGAGTTTGTTCGAGGAAAACGCCGGGCTGATGGAGGAAGGGTTAGAGATAAAAGTTTTCTGCCGGGGAAATGAAATTACATTGGCCGGTGAGTCCGAACCGGTGGATAATGGGGTGGAAATTTACCGTATTCTTTATGAACAACTGAAAAAAGGATATAACCCCGGAACTTCCGAGATCACGTATCTGATCCATCTGGCGAAAACCGGCAAGTTGCAACGGGCTTCCGTTTTGGCCGATGATATCGTGGCCGTTACTTCCCGGGGCAAAAAGATTTTTGCCCGAACCATCGGGCAGAAAATATATGTGGATTCCATTCGTATGAATGGAGTTACGTTTGGTATCGGGCCGGCCGGAAGCGGAAAAACGTATCTGGCGGTGGCGATGGCCGTTGCAGCGCTTCAGGCCAAAGAAGTCAACCGGCTGATCCTTACGCGTCCGGCGGTGGAAGCCGGGGAAAAGTTGGGATTTCTCCCCGGCGACCTGCAAGAAAAGGTGGATCCGTATTTGCGTCCACTTTATGATGCCATATATGATATTATGGGGGTTGAGCTTTTTCAGAAATATTTCGAACGGGGCATTATCGAAATCGCTCCCTTGGCCTATATGCGGGGCCGAACCTTAGACGACGCTTTCATCATCTTGGATGAAGCCCAAAACACTACGCCGGAGCAGATGAAGATGTTTTTGACCCGGATGGGTTTCGGGTCCAAAATGGTGGTTACCGGCGATATAACCCAAGTGGACTTGCCTAAAGGGAGCATATCGGGGTTGGCACATGTCGGAAAGATTTTTAAGGGAATACCGGGAATCGGGATTGTGTATCTTTCCGAACAGGATATCGTCCGTCATGAGCTGGTACAGAAGATCATCCAGGCGTATGAACGGTACCAGCGTGAATTGTCAGAAGAGAGGTGACATTGGTGGAACCCAATGAAAACCAGAATTTTAACAGGAAAGTAAAGAAGGCTCAACCCTTGGAATTGGCGTCGAAGGTGGCGGAAGTTTTTAAACTGCCCTCGTTTCGGGAAGGGCTGTTAATCACTCTTAGTTTTATTTTATTAATCACATTGCTTCAGATTAACCTTTTCCCGCGAGCCCTTGACATTAAGGTGGGACAAGTCAGTAAGCTGGATATCCGGGCTCCCCGGGACGTGGTGGACAGGGAAGCGACCAAACTGGCTCAAAAAGAAGCGGTTGACAATGCCCTGGCCAACGCCAAACAGGATTTGAGTTATTATTTGATCGACGAAACCGTAGCCAAATCGGTCACCTATAAACTGAATCAGTTCTTTGAAACCGTCAATTTTGACAGGGATAAGTTGGATGTCGACGAAGGCGGTTCCTTTACGAAAGAGGATTTTCAGGCCGAACGGTACCAGTCTTATTTTGCCCAACCGCCTGACTTTTCCCTGATTAAAAGCATTTTGACCTTGGATGAACGGCATTACCAGGAATTAAAAGAAAAGGCCTATCAGATTTTGGCCAGACTGGAATCGGATTACAAAATCACCCGTGCCAACATTGACGCCGTTCGGGGCAGGATTCCGGAAATTATCTCCGAGTATAATGTAGCCCCCCATGTCAAAGATGCATTGGCGGGGCTGCTCAAGATAGCGATTCGGCCCAATGTCGTGTTGGACGAAGCGAAGATCAGTAAACTCAAAAATGAGGTTATCAGCAAGGTCCCGCCGGTGATTCATCGCCGCGACGATCTGATTATTGCTAAAAATCAGGTGGTTACCGACAATGATCTCAAGATGCTTAACGAACTTCACCTGATTGTCGATGAATCCAACCGGGTGAAAGTCTTCCTGAGTCTTTCCTTCTTGGTGTTGCTCCTGGTGGGGTTGGTGTTAATCTATATCTTCCAGTTTCATAGCGCCCTGTTTAAGCAGGAGCGGATGTTATATTTAATTTTGCTTTTGATGTTGCTGGTGTTAGGAATCGTGAAAGCCCTATCGCTGGTGGACAGTTTGACGTTGCCGTATCTGGCGCCGGTAAGCTTTGCAAGCATGTTAATGACCGTATTGGTCAATCCCCAATTGGCTTTAACGATGGCCTGTGTCATCAGTTTGTTATGCGGAATCATCGTCGAATATAATTTGGCATTATCCATCTTCTTCTTTGTCAGCGGCATTATAGCCGTATTGACATTGGTTAATTTCAACCGCCAGCGGGATCTGGTGCGGAGCGGCTCCGTCCTGATGGTCGCCAATGCCGCGACGGTTATCTTGTTAAACCTGTTGTTTAGGACCACGTTTGATTATGTTTCAGTGGTCCTGGCGGCGAGCAACGGGTTTTTATCCGCCGTTCTGGCCATCGGTTCCTTGCCTTTTATCGAAAATATCTTTAAAGTGACTTCGCCGATGCGGCTCCTGGAATTGTCCAATCCCGGGCATCCGCTGCTTCGTCGGCTGCAGATCGAAGCTCCGGGAACCTATCATCACAGTATTATGGTGGGCAATCTGGCGGAAGCGGCGGCTCAAGGAATCGGGGCTGACGCCTTGTGGGTCCGGGTCGGCTCGTATTATCATGATATCGGCAAAATCAAACGCCCCTATTTTTTCGTTGAGAACCAGTTTGCTCAGGAAAATCCCCATGAGAAGCTGAATCCGACGCTGAGCACATTAATTATTACCTATCATGTGAAGGAAGGCGTGGAGATCGCCAAAGAGCACGGCCTTCCGGATAAGCTCATCGAAATTATCGAACAGCATCATGGAACGGATCTGGTGCGTTATTTCTATAATAAAGCCAGTGAGAATATGCCGGAAGAAAAGGGAGCGTTGGTGGAGGAGGATTTCCGGTACGACGGGCCCAAACCTCAGACCAAGGAAGCGGCCTTGGTGATGTTGGCCGATTCGGTGGAAGCGGCGGTCAGATCCATTCCCAAGCCGACGCCGGCCAAGATTGAAGCCCTGATCCAGAAGATCATCCGGGAACGGCTGGAAGACGGTCAATTTGACGAATGTAACCTGACGTTGAAAGAATTGACCATCGTGAAAAACAGTTTTCTCAAAATTTTAGAGGGATCTTTGCATACCCGCGTGGAGTATCCGGAGAAAGTCCTTAAAGAAATGGAGCGAAAAAAAACCAATGCCAGTGTTGCTAAATAATATCCAGGAAAAGCGGGAACTCACCGAGGAGCAGTTTAAGCTGTTGGAAGCGGTCCTAAACTTTGGGCTGGAGCGGTATCAGCAGGGAAATGCCGAGGTCAGCCTGGTTTTGGTTGACGATGATTATATCCGGGAGTTAAACCTGGAATATCGGGGATTGGACCGGCCCACTGACGTGCTTTCCTTCGCTTTTCATGAAGGGGAAGACGGCCTTATTTTGGGAGAAGACGAAGATATTCCCGATTTGTTGGGGGATATTTATATTTCGGTTGAAAGAGCCTTTGAACAGAGTGAACAGTATGGCCATTCGTTTGAAAGGGAATTGTGTTATCTGGCGACCCACGGGCTGTTGCATTTGATGGGGTATGACCATCAAAATCCCGAAGAGACGGCCAAGATGCGGGAAGCCGAGGAGCACATCATGGAGGAATTCGCCTTAGGGAGGACCGGCCTGTGAAATCCCGTAATCTGTTGGAATCTTTTAATTACGCCTTTGAAGGCATTATTTATGCCTTCAAAACCCAACGCAATATCCGGTTGCATTTTTTGGCCACGGCGGCCGTCCTTGTGGCGTCTTTGGTGCTTAAGCTGACCAAACTGGAAATCTTGATGCTTTTTATCACTATCGCTTTTGTGGTGATGGCCGAGATGATTAACACGGCCATTGAAACGGTTGTAGATATGTTTACCAAAGCACATCATCCTTTGGCGGCCATCGCCAAAAACGTGGCGGCGGGTGCGGTCTTGATCGCTGCAACGGTGGCTGTCATCGTGGGTTATTTAATCTTTTTTCCTGCCATTGACCCGCTGATCCCCAAAGTCATCACGACGCTGCAAAAAGCGCCGGCTTATTTGAGTCTCATCGCTTTGCTGCTAACCGTCGTTCTGGTCATCACCGGTAAAGCGCTGACGCAACGGGGGACTCCGATGCAGGGCGGTATGCCCAGTGGCCATACGGCGTTGAGTTCCGCAGCAGCCACAGCCATTCTTTTTATCACCAAAAGCGGTCTGGTGACGGTTTTGGCCCTTTTCTTATTGCTGATGGTGGCCGAAAGCCGGATCGAAAATAAGGTGCATTCCTGGGATGAAGTGTTGGCAGGAATTATACTCGGTTTTTTAGTCACGCTGATGGTTTTTCAAATCATGATGTGATGGGGTGAAAGCATGGAGGACATGGTGGAGATATTGATTCAGGCGGCAACTGAAGCGCGGGAAAAGGCCTATGCCCCGTATTCCCGTTATAAGGTGGGCGCCGCCTTGCTGGGTCGATCGGGAAAGATCTATACAGGATGCAATGTTGAAAACGCTTCCTACGGGGCCACCATCTGCGCGGAACGGGCCGCTTGCGTCAAAGCGGTTTCCGAGGGGGAGAAGGCTTTTCACATGCTGGCGGTGGTGGTCGACGGGGATCGGCCCGGCTCTCCGTGCGGGATATGTCGGCAGTTTTTAGCCGAGTTTGGACTGGATCTCCGGCTGATTTTGGCGAATGTGGACGGTAAGCGGATCGAATGCAGTTTGCAGGATTATCTCCCGGGTGCGTTTACTCCGGACAATCTGAACGAAGGACGTGATTCAATTGGACTATCTACATCCTAAGATTACAGTCGAAATTCTGACACAGGTTGATGATGAATTACGGGATGCCAGTTTGCGTATTGACGAAGAGGCGGTCGGTTTGGGCAGTCTCAACGAATGGTCCCTGCCTCCATTTCTTCACTATGGCCGGGTATATTTGGCCCGTTATAACGGAAAACCTGTAGGTATCGCCGAACTGATGCGGGATTGGCGCGATCCGGACTTGGCCTATTTATACGGCTATGCGGTGATGCGGGAGTACCGGGGACATGGGATTGGCACGGCTTTGTTACGGACCATTTTAGAATCTCTTCCCCGGTCCGGTTTTCGAAGGCTGCAATTGACCGTTCATCCTGAAAATCAAACGGCGATTCATATATATCGGGACAAGTTCCGGATGCGCCGGGTGGAATTTATCAATAACTATTACGGATTTGGCGAGGATCGCTGGGTGATGGAGTGGAATGCTGAATAAGATGAAACCCAATTTCAAGTCAGGATTTGTGGCTTTGATCGGACGGCCCAATGTGGGGAAATCCAGCCTGATGAATACCTTTGTGGGGCAGAAAGTGACAATCATTTCGGATAAGCCCCAAACGACCCGAAATCAGATTCGGGGTATTTTAACCGGAGAAAATTATCAAATCGTATGGTTGGATACGCCGGGAATTCATAAGCCCCTTCATAAACTGGGGACCAAGATGAATGAGAAGGCCAAGGCGGCGTTGAGCAGCGTCGATTTGGTATTGTGGGTCCTTGATGCGGGTCGCGGATATACGGCGGGTGACGAAAAGATCGCAGCCGAACTGGCTGCGTGTGATGTTCCGGTATTGTTGGTGTGGAATAAAATGGATCTGTTGGAGAAAAATGCGGAGCTCCCGCAGGTAGCCGGGTTTGACCGCGTCTTTAGGGTATCCGCCCAAACCGGGGAAGGAATCGATCATTTGTTGGAGACCATTATCGGGATATTACCGGAAGGGCCGGCATATTACCCGGAAGATATGGTTACGGATCATCCGGAACGTTATATTGTGGCGGAGTTGATCCGGGAACAGTTGTTGATACATACCGAGGACGAAGTACCGCATTCGGTGGCCGTCCAAGTTAATGAAATGAAGGAACGGGACAACGGGAAGATTTATATCGACGCTGTCATTTATGTAGAGCGGGATTCGCAAAAAGGCATCGTAATCGGGGCCAAAGGGGCCCGGTTGAAAGCCATCGGCCGGGATGCCCGGCAGGCCATTGAAGCACTGTTGGATGCTCCGGTGTTTTTGAATTTGTGGGTGAAAGTCCGCAAAAACTGGCGAAATAATCTCTTTTTCCTGAACGAATTCGGATATGGGGATGAGGACTAACCGAATATAATACGGATTGCTGGGTTCGAAACCCGAAGAGGAACGGATATGCGTAGAATTCTTTGGATTGCTCTCGTTATCATGCTGACAGGGATTTGGGGTTCATC
>JAKOSX010000026.1 GCA_029776595.1 Bacillota bacterium
CTCGGAACGGGTTTAGATACTTTATAGGTAGACTAAAATTTGGGAGAAAACTCATGGACAGACTCTTTGTCTTCAAAGTTTTAATCCCTCATAGGTAGTCTAAAATCCCTTCCAAACTGGAGAACTATCACCAATCGTTCCTTTCTCATTCACAAAACGGACACAAAACATTTTTATAATTTAAGTGTAACCCAAGTATAATCTTCTATAAACACGGAGGTGTGAGGATGAGAACGAAAATCAAAATCCGGATTTTATCGGTAATAGTGTTCTGCCTGATCTGTTTCATTGCGTCAACGCCGTTAACCGGCGGCGCTCCCAATCTCGCGACCAAAACAGACCTTACGGAAGAAGAACTATTAATTGAAGAGTGTGATGATACTTGCCTGAGCGAGGAAAATGAGCTCCTCTCCGGCCCGGAAAAGAAATACGCAGTCGTCGCGCCTGTGGGCAAGCAAACTATTCAGATGATAAAGCAGGCTCCCCGCTTGGACACATTGGCCGGGAAGACCATCGCCATCGTAGGCGGAAGCTTTATGGCCAAAGTAACCCACCCCGAAATTAAGCGGCTGATCCTGGAGAGCTACCCCACGGCCAAGGTGTATTTGCTCGATGAGATCGGATCGGCCGGACCGTTTCCCGGTCCCGGGGTTACCAGGAAGTCCGTCGCGGATTTCCAGCAAAAACTCAAAGCAATGAAGGTCGATGCCGTAATCTCCGGCAACTGCGGCTGTGGACTGTGTACCATCAAAGAGACCGGGTCGAGTATAGCCGCCGAATACATAGGTATTCCCGCCGTAACCATCGCTGCCCCGGCATTTGTGAAGCAAGTCCGTTCGATATCGGTCAATAACGGCGTCCCGGCGCCGCGAACCGCCACTTATCCCGGGGCTTTTTCCACCCACACCCAGGAGGAGTTGATCGCAAATACCCGGGAAGTCGTTTGGCCTCAGCTCATTGAGGCATTGACCAATCCGATAACCGAGGCGGAAATTGCCGAAGCCCGCAAAACATTGGTGGGAGAGGCTAAAGATATCGTCTTCATTGGGACTGTCGATGAGGTAAACAAGTATTTCACCGAAATGCGCTGGTCCGACGGGCTGCCGATCATCCCGCCGACGATTGAGAAAGTTGAGAAATTCCTTAAATTTACCGATCTCCCCTGGAATAAGTCGCTCGGCGCCTTTCCCATCGCCTACCGGAACACATTGGTCTGGCATGTCGCCGTCAATGGGGTGATGGCAGGCTGCCCGCCGGAGTACATGCCGCTTTTGATCGCGTTTACTAAAGCTATGGCTGACCCAAATTTCCGCCGCACTTTGACCAGCACCCATGCCTGGACTCCCTACTGCTGGGTCAATGGCCCCGTTGCCAGACAGCTGGGTATCGACTCCGGCCAGGGGCTGATCTCCGAAGCACGAAACGCGGCGCTGGGACGGTTTATCAATTTGGCCATGTTGAATCTTGGCGGTTACTATATCAAACAAGACCGAATGGGGACCTTTGGTTACCTGATGCCCTGGGCGATGGCTGAAGATGAGGAAGCCTGTCTCCAAATCGGCTGGAAGCCTTATCACACGCAAAAAGGATTCAACCTGAACGACAGTACTTTAACCGCGGCTTCCGCCCTGATGTGGGGGAACAATCTCACCCCGGCAACGACTAACCCCAAGAAAATTATGGAGCTGATCGCCTGGGATGCGGTGGAAAAACACCAATTTGGAGTCGGCAGCGGCACAGCCGTCACCTATCGGACTATTATGATCACCCCGTCCGTGGCC
>JAKOSX010000259.1 GCA_029776595.1 Bacillota bacterium
CCTGCCATATTGTTGGCCGCAATGAACAGCTTGTCCGAGACCATTTTAGTGGCACCGTACAGATTGATAGGGTTCACCGATTTGTCTGTCGATAAAGCCATCACCCTTTTGACTCCGCTCTCGATGGCGGCTTGGATCACGTTTTCGGCGCCGTTAATATTGGTCTTAACAAATTCCAACGGGTTGTATTCCGCTGCCGGCACTTGTTTCAACGCCGCAGCATGAATCACATAATCCACATCCCGCATGGCTTGTTTCAAGCGGCTCAGGTCCCGGACATCCCCCAAGAAATATCGCATTTCGGGTTGGTTGAATGTCTGCTGCATCTCATATTGTTTCAACTCATCCCGGGAAAAAACGATCAAACGCCGCAATTTATAACGTTTTAAAAGGATCTCCACGCATTTTTTCCCGAAAGAACCGGTACCGCCGGTAATGAGAATGGTTTTGTCATCAAACATGGGCATGCCTCGCTTTGATCATAATTTTATGATTGATACTCCTTGATAACATCGGCCAATTGCCGATACTGGGGCTCGATCCAGGCAAACTCTTCAGAGAGGGCTTGGATAAACGGTGCAAAAACCTCTCCGATGCGTTTGGCTTTGGCGATCAAGTCCGTTTCCGCCGCAATCTCCGGCATCTGCCGGTTTAATTGCTCAACCTGCAATTGCACCAGTTTCTCTAAAAACACCCGGAAAAATTGATTGCCCGTCAAAGCCTTCAATTGTTTGTTAAATTGATTGAGCGTAGTCTCCAATTTGGAATGATAGCGTTTTTGAACAAGCGCCACCATTTGCTGAAAACTTTCGGAAATACCCTGCCGGATCGTTTTAAACGCCAGATACTCCCTTTCCATAACCTCCTGTTGCCACAGTAAATATGGAATATCATAGCTTTGGGCATTTTCTTTCGGCCAAGGATCCGTCGCAACCCCTTCGATCAGGTATTTCCGGATCACCTCTTCCATCGGGATAAACGGCGCGCCTTTGATCCGGGCTCCGCCGCGGGTCGTATTGATAAATTCTTTATCCTGATACAATTGAATTAATACTTCCAGGTTTTCCCGCATCAGACGGTAAGAATCGTTGGTATAGACTTGCCCGCCGGACACATCCTCGACCAAATAAGCGTCTTTCAGCCATTCTTCGGTTACTCTGGGATCGTAATAACTGATGCCACTGGCATATCGCATATCCCCCCGAAAAGCCAGGTTTTGGCCGACCAGAATAATGGGATTGCAGCCAAGTTTACACACGATTTGAAGTATCACCGCGGTGATGGTCGGAGAGTCTAAAACCGGTTCCGGAACCTTTCCGTCGACCTCTTTGAGATAATACGGAGACAGAGTATCCGCGCTCAAAATAAAATGATACTTGGGCCCCGGATAATCGTTTAACCGGCTGAAACCCACCGAACTCCCAAAACAAAGCGGAATCGAATCGATATGCCGCTCTAACACTGGCTGGAAAACGAGGGTATTGTCATTGGGATCGTATGAAAAAGCGGCATCCGGGAGAATATCGTGGTTCAACAGCGGATGAAGGCCGGAACCCGCCGCAAAAATATAAGCTAATCCCTTTTTTTTAATGTGCCGGAGATTTTCGATCTCATCCATCACCGACGGACCGGCCGCGACGATGACTGCCGGTTTGTCATAAAAACGTTTACAGGTAAAAATGGAAGGCGTCTCCAATAAATATTTGAAATTGCGAATGGCATTGCCCATCCATTTTTTCTGGTATTTCAAGCTGGTATTGATGTAGGTACGCTTCATAAAAACGATCTCTTCAAAGAGCTTTACAAACTCTCGGTACTGTTCAGCAAAGATCCGTTCATAACTCGGCAGCGGAATGAACAACACCTGCTCATTGACGGAATTTACGAAATTC
>JAKOSX010000260.1 GCA_029776595.1 Bacillota bacterium
ACATTAGCCCCCATCTTCACATACCTGTCAATATCTTTTACCGCCTTTAATAAATCTTCCAATTCATCCAGTTTAACCATATTGGGACCGTCGGATAAGGCCTCCTCCGGTTCAGGGTGAGTCTCCAAAAAAAGAGCATCGATTCCCACGGCTGCGGCGGCGCGGGACAGGTATTTCACATATTCCCGGTTACCGCCGGTAGAGCTTCCCTTTCCGCCGGGTTTTTGTACACTATGGGTTCCGTCAAAAACCACTGGATACCCAATTTTTTGTAACTCAAGCAAACTGGTCATGTCAACAACCAAATTATTATAACCAAAGCAGGTTCCTCTTTCGGTAACAAGGATCCGCTCGTTTCCGGATTGCCTTATTTTCTCGACAACATTCCTCATATCCCAGGGCGCCAAAAACTGTCCCTTTTTGACATTAACTGTTTTCTTGGTCGTCGCCGCTGCCACCAATAGATCGGTTTGCCGGCATAAAAAAGCCGGGATCTGAAGGATATCCATTACTTCGGCGGCGAGCGCCGCTTGTTCCGGGTGGTGGATATCGGTGGTTAACGGGAGAGCGAATTCTTTCTTTACTTTCTCTAAAATCCGCAGCCCATCCTCTATTCCTTTTCCCCGGAAAGAATGGAGGGAGGTTCTGTTGGCCTTATCAAAAGAAGATTTAAAAACCAAAGGGATCTCCAATTTCGTTGCGATTTCTTTTAGTTTTTCCGCTGTCTCCATAATCAGTTTCTCAGATTCAATAACACAAGGGCCGGCAATCAAAATAAACGGGAGATTCCCACCAATCGCTATCCGGTCTGTAATCTTGAACTGGGCTGTATTGCGTTTTTCCACCGGTTACTTCACCTCTTCCAATAACCTGTTAACCCGCTCCAAATCCGCCTGGGAATCAACGCCAATGGTGTGGTATTTTGTTTCCACGACCTTTATCCGGTATCCGTTCTCAATGACCCGCAATTGCTCCAAAGATTCAACTTTTTCAAGTATAGTCCGTTCCATCGTGGCAAATTTAAGAAGAAATGCCTTTCGGTAAGCGTAAAGACCTACATGCTTATAATATTTAACCTCCGAACCAGTCCGGTTATAAGGTAGAGGTGAACGGGAAAAATATAAAGCAAAACCATTAATGTCGGTAACGACTTTGACGACATCAGGATTGTTTAGTTCTTTCACATCCATAATCGGGTGTTTTAGCGTGGACATTACCAGGCCGGGGTCGTCAAACAATGGTTTAACCAATTCGTTAATCATCTCGGGCTCGAGCAGAGGCTCGTCCCCTTGAATATTAACAACAATATCGTCCTGTTCCAAAGAAAAACTGCCAATAGCCTCCACCAAACGGTCGGTTCCAGTCTGATGAGAAGTTGACGTCATTAACGCTTTACCGCCAAAAGCTTCAACCGCCGCTTTAATGCGCTGGTCATCTGTGGCCACAACGACCTCAGAGAGAGAATCAGCCATTTTCGCCCGTTGGTAAACGTGCTCAATCATTGGTTTTCCGGCAATCGGCTTTAGAGGTTTGCCTGGAAGTCTGGTCGATCCATAGCGTGCAGGAATTATCCCTATCGCCTTCAAGAATTTCACCTCTGTCGCTCGAGTTAATTACGGACATTATTTTGAGTTTATTATAATATAAATTGGTTTAGATTTCTATATACTATATATGTGAACCCGGTTAGACGAAAGCCTTCAGTGTCTTGAC
This sequence comes from Bacillota bacterium, assembly GCA_029776595.1. Lineage (GTDB taxonomy): Bacteria > Bacillota > UBA4882 > UBA8346 > UBA8346 > JAKOSX01. The sequence continues at coordinate 1,714 of JAKOSX010000260.1, forward strand.
ACTATCGGCTTTAGGATATACTCGACATATATTCTGTCTTTGCTAATATATAAAAACATACAAACAGGAGTGCGCCTGGGGGTTCCGGCGGTAAAAAACACCGGGTCTGGACCGAGCGGCGCAGGCGGCGAAGCTGCAGCAGTATGGTAGCCGTTATACTTCTGGGATAAAAGCCCTGGACATTGCAGCGATCCGATAAAGGCAATTAATATACTGGTCTGAATAAACTCATTCCCCGTTCCAACCCTGGAGCCGTGCCAACATCCACCACATGGCTTTGGCCAGGCGGATACAGCCTTCGCGGCCAATATGGGTACCGTCAACTTCGTCCTTGCTATTATCAGGGTGAATCTGCGCATGCTTCCTGGGTGTCTCCCCATCATCCCAAGTGAACTCATATTTTTCCCCGGCATTGTTATGGACCAGGATATCGGCGTAATCAAAGAGCACCCGTCCGGGATCGGCGGCGACGAAGTCCCGGATGTATTGATGTTTAATCTCCCGCTGGAAACCATTTTCGCCTTCATATCCATCCACCGGCCCAGTGGTAAAAATGGGTACTGTGTCGTATCCTTGTTCCCGGCAAAATTGCCGGTAAGCCTCCACAGCGTTCAGGTAGGTATCCATGCAGACACGATTTCCAGTGAGTGCATAATCACCGGCATCCAGTCCCCAGCGTTGATCACCATCGGGCCCTTCCTCGGAGGAACCGGCCCAGTGTACCTTGTAGACGGGATCCAGCTCACCGCCCGGCCCGTTATGCCAGGTCATATCCCAACACCAGCCAAAGCCGATGACCGCCAAGGGCTGGTCATTTTCGTGGCAATAACGGATGGTGTTTTTGATACCATCGATGGCGTTCTCGTTGGTGTAGAAGGTGCTCTCTCCGGCACTATCACTCCAATAGTTTCCCTGCCGGCGAAAACTGCCAAAACGCAGTTTCGGGTTGCCCTGATCCGCTGCCGGGGGCACGCCAGTAAAGACCGTAACCGCAAATCTCGAATCCAACTCTTCCAAAAGCTTCAGGCCTTCGCGGTAGCCCGAAGAGTG
>JAKOSX010000261.1 GCA_029776595.1 Bacillota bacterium
AAGCCCGTATATAAAAATAAACAAGCAACTTATTATGAGGTCCGAATGCTTGAAGCGTATCACTCTTTCCACTCCGAACTGCCGGCGACATTAATCTGGGGTTATGAGGGCATGTGTCCCGGGCCTGTTATCGAGGTGCGCCGCAATGAGAAGGTGCTCATCAAATGGGAAAATCAACTTCCCGAAAAGCATTTTCTCCCGGTGGATAAAACGTTTCATGGATTGACGGATCTTCCGGAAGTGCGGACGGTGGTTCATGTCCATGGCGCCAAAGTCCGTCCGGAGAGCGATGGGTATCCCGAAGCGCAGTGCCGCCCGAACCCAATGAGCGGGAGTGGAAAGATACGGTGCGGAACAATCCGGGAGAAGTCACCCGGATCATCGTCCGGTTTGGCCCGTTTACCGGCTCCTATGTTTGGCATTGTCATCTATTGGAGCATGAAGACTATGATATGATGAGGCCTTTAAACGTCCTTGCCAAAACCCGTGGATGATTGGGATTCCATGAAGGGGAATGAAGATGCCATTTACCAACTTTGGCGCCGCTTGGAAGAGTATTTGCGTAAACATGCATCGTTGGCCGGGTTCATTGACTTTTTGGCCCAGCGGAATGAACGGGTGACGATTATACCGACGAAGTTCCTTAAAAGCCTTTCTCGAATTGTTGCAGATGATGGATTGGCGATCCAGATTTACCGGCGCCCGGTGTGTCAAGGGATAAATAAAATGGGGCAGAGTCAATTTTAAAAAGGAATACCGGAAGAAAAATCGAACATTTATAAAATACACAGCAAAGACAAAGGAGATGCTCGTCATGGATGCAGCCAATAAGCAACGGATTGTCCAGTTGAACCGGCGCCGGTGGATTGTGTGGATTCCACTGGCCTTTGCGTTTTTAGCTTCCTATTTTCACCGGACGGCCACCGGCGTGGTGGCGGACAGCCTGATGCGGGAATTTTCCATTGCCCGGGCGGCGGATATTGGCGGCTTGGCCTCGGTCTACTTTTACATATATGCGGCGATGCAGCTACCTGCCGGAATTTTGGCGGATACGTTTGGGCCGCGCCGAACGGTATTGTTGGCTTTGCTGACAGCCACGGCAGGGGCGGTGATTTTCGGGGCGGCACAAAATATTCCCATGCTTTATGTCGGACGGATCCTGTCCAGCGCCGGAGTGAGCCTGATCTATATCAGTATTGTGAAGATCCATGCAGAATGGTTCCGGACCCGAGAATTCACGACCATGACCGGACTTATCGTGGTAGCCGGCAGTTCCGGCTTTTTACTGGCAGCCACGCCGTTGGCATGGGTGGTCGAAAGGTTTGGATGGCGGACCGCTTTTTTCTCCATTGGAACTTATACCTGCTTGGCCCTGGTCTTTTGCTGGTTGTGGGTTAAGGATCGCCCGGCCGAGGTGGGGTTGCCTTCCATGGCTGAAGTGGAAGCCTGGGAAGGGACGATAAAGAATGAAAGGACAGCGGAACCGGAACCCTATAATATCAAGGACAACTTGAAACAGGTCTTAGGCAATCCGGCAACATGGTGGCCTTTTTTGGCCTCAGTGGCCATTTACGGCGTATATATGGCTTTTATGGGGCTCTGGGCAGTGCCTTATTTGATGCAGGTATATGGATTTAGCCGGGTAACGGCTTCCAACTATGTGATGGCCATGTCTGTTGGGACTCTGTTGGGGGCCCCGATCATCGGGGTGGTCTCGGACCGCCTGGCGTTGCGCCGTTTACCCAATTTGGTGGTTTCCGGTGCCTTTCTCGTGTTGTGGTTGGTATTTACGTTTTGGAACGGCGGGAAACCGCCGGTATGGGCTTTGTATCCCATTTGTTTCGGGATCGGCCTGGGGATGTCCGGTAATAATCTCAATGTGGCCTGCGGTAAAGAAGTGACCCCTCCGGCCATGACCGGCATGGTTGCCGGTTTGGTCAATGCCGGGTCCTGTGTCGGCGGCGCCTTGATGCAACCCCTTTTCGGCTGGGTGTTGGACCGGCATTGGCAAGGCGCCGTTGAAGAAGGCGTCCGAATTTATCCGTTGGAAGCTTATCAACAGGCCTTTATTCTATGCGCTGTGGTTTTGGGATTGGGAGTGTTGTTTACGGCATTGATCAAAGAAACTCGGGGAGTCAATATCCATTGTCAATAATGAAGAAGGAGTGGTGGAATGCGCCGGGGTGTGTATACGACAGAGACGGTGATATCTCCGGTTGAATCTGAGCGGGCTTTCCGAATTGCAGAGGAATGTCTGATCGAAATACGTTTTGTGGAAATGCGGCGTGAGAATTCCGCCTGGCTGTATGAGTATGAGGTCAACGGCGAAGTCGGTAAAGTAAATAAATTTGTGGCCCGTCTCCGGCAGGTTGAATTCAAACGCAATAAGTGACAAAAAGTTTTCACGTTCGCAAAACTTTTGTTAACCCCTTGCCGCTAGAACAAGGGGTTTTTGGTTTAATCGGGATGGCCGGTGGGATACTAAGGGGTAGCGACCTTATATTGGTAACAATGGTTACCGATTGTAGGGAATTGTTGGGTTATCATGGACTCATCAATCGTCGGCAATCCGGTCAGTCAATCAATAGGGGGAATATCTATGAAACGCCATATTAAAAGCAATGTGTATTGGGTCGGCAAAGTTGATTGGGAGCTGAAGACCTTCCACGGGCACGAATACTCCACCCACCGGGGGACCAGTTATAATTCCTACTTAATCATGGAAGAGAAGACGGTTTTAATCGATACGGTCTGGCTCCCCTTCGGCAAAGAGTTTGTGCGCAATTTAGCGGAGGAGATCGATCTGTCGAAGATCGACCTGATCGTAGCCAATCACGCCGAGCCGGATCATAGCGGTGCGTTGCCCGAACTGATGCGGTATATACCGGACACGCCCATCTATTGCACAGCCAATGGGATCAAGGCGTTGAAAGGCCATTATCATCAGGACTGGAATTTTCATCCGGTGAAGACCGGTGACCGGGTCAGTCTGGGAACGAAAGACCTGATTTTTATTGAAGCACCCATGCTCCATTGGCCCGACAGTATGTTCTGCTATTTAACCAATGACAATATCCTTTTCAGCAATGACGCATTTGGCCAGCATTATGCGACGGAGTTCCTCTTCAACGATTGTGCGGAGCCCAGTGAATTATGGGCGGAGGCTATTAAATACTATGCCAATATTTTGACGCCGTTCAATCCGATGGTTACAAAGAAGATTAAAGAATTTGTCAGCATGGGAGTGCCGGTGGACATGATCTGCACCAGCCACGGCGTAATCTGGCGGGACAATCCGTTGCAAATCGTAGAGCAATACCTGAAATGGGCCGACAATTATCAGGAAAACCAGGTGACGCTGATTTATGACTCCATGTGGGGAGCCACGCGGGGGATGACGGAAAGTATCGCACAGGGCATTTGGGAAGAAAACAAGGAATTGACCATCAAGATCCACAATGCCGCCAAGTCGGATAAGAATGATATTATCACCGATGTCTTTAAATCCAAAGGCATCTTGGTGGGATCGTCGACCATCAACCGGGGGATCTTGTCTTCCACTGCGGGATTGCTGGAAGAGATGCGGGGTCTGGGCTTTAAGGGGAAAAAAGCGGCTGCGTTTGGGAGCTATGGCTGGAGCGGCGAGTCGGTAGGCATGATCTCTGAGGCTTTGCAACGGGCAGGTTTTGAAGTGGTCGGCGACGGGCTGAAAGTCCAATGGCATCCCGATGATGCGGCAATTGAGGAATGCGTTCGTTATGGCAAACAATGGGCGGCCCTATTGTGAGCCGGAGACTTCATCAGATCCTTCAAACCGGTAAAGCATTAAGGCTCCAGTTCCACCAGGACAGCCCGGGCCGGGGCGGCTTCCACGCCCATCAGGCGAAGCGGTAAGGCATAGAGCAGGTAGTCGCCTGCTACGGCTTCCTGTAAGCGGAGGCCTTCTAAGATGAGGATTCCGGCGTCCAATAAAATTTTGTGGGTGGAGTGCTCCGGCTGGCTGCGTTCGATGCCCAGAGCGTCGATGCCCACGCCGCAGATCTGCCGTTCCTTGAGATAGGCGGCACCGGAGTGATCCAAGTAGACATACTCGCTTTCCAAGATATCTTGGTCGGAATTGCGGGTTTTCAGGAGAATAAAGTCTCCCGCGTTGATGGGCTTCCCGATGAGATCCCGTTCCGAAATATGGTCTTCCACATCAGTCAGGTCCAGTACTTTACAGGGGGTAATCATCCGATTCAACTCCAACTGATCGACGGTAGCCCCTCCGGCCAACATATGCATGGGCGCATCAAAATGGGTTCCGGTATGGAGATTGAGGCTTAACCGGGTTTCATAACTGGAATGCGTGGTTAAATCCCGTTCAACTGTAAAAACCGGCCGTTTGGCCGGTTGCCCTTTATATACCGGCATGGCCGGATGAATCGGCATGGAGATATCGATAATTTTCATCGTAATCCTCCTGTCAGACAGTGATCCATTCCCGGCCGTCCCGGGCCAAAAGCTCGAAGGATTTGGCCGGCCCCCAGCTGCCGGCATCGTAGTTCGGGAAACGGAAGCGTTGTTGATCACGGAAGGCGATGAGTTGGTCGGCAAATTTCCAGGCGGCCTCTATTTCGTCCCAGCGGGGAAAGAGGGTGGTATCGCCGCGCAGGATGTCGTAGATCAGGCGTTCATAGGCTTCCGGGGTATTCCCTTGCGTCGGTAAGACGCAACTGGTATCCATTTTGGTGGCGACGATGTCGTGATGGCTCATGAAATCCTTGGTGTTAAACTGAAAATAAACGCCGGTTTCCGGTTGGATTTTAATCACCAGGAGATTAGGTTCCTGAACCATCCGGTCTTTGAAATACAGGATGGGAGGCAATGTTTTAAATTGAATGGCAATTTCAGCGGAACGGGAGCTCAACCGTTTTCCGGTCCGGATGTAAAATGGGGTTCCGGCCCAGCGGAAGTTGTTAATCTGCAATTTGAATGCCACAAAGGTTTCAGTTAACGATGTGGGGCTCACCTGGGGCTCGCTCCGGTAGCCCGGGACCGGCTGGCCGTTGATCATTCCCGGCCCATATTGGCCGAATACTACATCAGACCGGAATTGCTCCGGGGTGAAATCGGCGATGGCCTGGATCACTTTGAGTTTTTCATTGCGGATGGCGTCGGTGCTAAGGTCCACCGGAGGCTCCATGGCCACCAGGGTAAGGATTTGGATGATATGGTTTTGCACCATGTCCCGGATAGCCCCGGCGCTTTCATAATAGCCGCCCCGGGTACCGACTCCGTCCTGTTCACTGAGGGAGATCTGGATATGGTCGATATACTGGTTATTCCACAACGAGGTAAAGACCGAGTTGCAAAAGCGAAGGACCAAGATGTTTTGGATCATCTCTTTTCCCAGATAATGATCGATGCGATAGATGGAGTCTTCGCTGAAAACCCGGGTCAGTTGGCTGTTTAAACTTCGTGCGGTCGACAAATCTTTACCGAAGGGTTTTTCGATGACCAGCCGCTGCCAGCCGTGCTCCGCAGGGACGAACCGATGGCGCTGCAGTTCGGCGACGATCTGCGGGAAATAATCCGGGGCCACGGCCAAATAAAAGATGCGATTGCCTCCGGTATGCCGGGTTGAATCCAATTCCTCCAGATAGGTATGGAGTCTTTGGTATCCGGCACTGTCGTTGAAATCGAAGGAGAAGTAATATATGGCATCCCGTAGTCTGGCCCAGTGAGTTTTGGTAATTTTATTGCGGGAATACTTTTGGAGCGAAGCATAAACCTCTTGCTGATAAACTTCGCGACTCTTTTCCTTGCGGCCGACGGCGACGACGGCGAAACGTTCCGGCAGCAGACCGTCATTGACCAGGTTATAAAGAGCCGGCATCAATTTGCGGTGGGACAGGTCGCCGGTTCCTCCGAAAATTACAAAAATTGCGGATGTATCCGAGGTCTTCATGGCCAACTCCTAATAAAGTATCAAGTTTAGCCTATTCAAATGGGGTTGGCTTTATACAATGGCCATCTGTTTATACCGGGGCTGAGAGGTTGACAAATAAAAAATTTCCAATTATAGTTAATATATTGGAAAAATTGAAAGCAGTATATTATTTTGGTAGCTAAAGGCGATTGATTGCATTGCAAACGTCGTCTTTTATTTTGATTCGGAGGCGATAGAGATGGGAAAACGGGAAATGAAGTCCGGTTATCTTTTTCTGATGATGCTGTTTATCCTGGTGAATGCAGTTTCGAACCTTCATGCGGCTCCGCCTCATTCAGCCCCTGTTCCTGGAGTCCGCGTCCAAATGTACAACGGAAATACGTCACCGGTGAATAACACCATCTTTCCGTGGTTTAAAATCACCAATACCGGACGGGTGCCGGTCAAGTTGGCGGACCTCAAAATTCGTTATTATTACACCATCGACGGGGAGCGGAGACAGAATTTCTGGTGCGACTGGTGTACCATCGGAGCCCAGCATGTGACGGGCCGGTTTGAAAGAATCCATCCTCCTCGGAGAGGGGCAGATTACTATTTTGAGCTCGGGTTTAGGCCGGAAGCCGGACGTCTTGAACCCGGCCGGAGCATTGAAGTCCACAACCGGCTGGCCAAAGCGGATTGGAGCAATTATAACCAGAAGAATGATTATTCCTTTAACCCCAGGGCCAGAACGTATGTGGATTGGGACAAAATCACGGTGCATTACGAAAGGAAGCCGGGACTGCCAAAGGCCAAGCCCAGCCCATGGAAGAAGCATTAATGTAAACAAAGGAAAGGAAACCGGAACTCTTCCTGGATAAAGCAGGAAGAGTTTCTTATATGCGGAATATGGAAATTATGGAAAGGTCTAGTGAGAATGGAAGAGTTATGACATTTGCGGTCGGTCATTCTGCCGGACGGCACGAAACTGGAGTATGTCATCGACGTCCAGAACCGGCCCTGACAATTGGCAGCGAAGGTTTAGCCCAGCCCGGCGGACTGCGGCGGTTTTAGCACGGATGCGTTGCCGCTGTCCGGTGAATTGGCTTCCAGGTGGCGGGGAGCATACTTTAGTTGCCGGAGTTAGACCGCGACCGATGAAAAGGCAACATCGGGCGGAGAGAATAGGCGACGGAGGAAAAGGAAAAACCGCATGGCCATCCCTTCTCGGCCACCTTTGTCCTAAGCTGGCGAATACTTTTATGGATTTATCAATTATTTGGCTCACGGTGAATAAGTATCTATCTCCTCTTGATATTCTCATATTCCTGAAAAATCATTGCCTGCTACGGAATAAAAGTGGTAAAACTGAAGTATAGGCAGTACAAGGATGAGCACAGAGAAAGGATGATCAGGATGAGCGTTAATGGGCATGCGGTAATGATTGTGGAAGAACGTTGGGAGGACGAGTTAGTCCTGCGGTTTCGGGCCGGAGGGTATGAGGC
>JAKOSX010000262.1 GCA_029776595.1 Bacillota bacterium
GAGCGCCCCGGTTTATTTGACGCCCGCCCCGACCTCCCGGGTTAAGTTCGGTTTGGACGGCCGCTTATATTAAGCAGCTAAAGCGTAATTGTTATTGGCACTTATTGTGCTTGCTGCAGTTTAACGAGGCCACAGCACCTCGACCCGCTTCTTCGATTAACACACTCCCCGTCGAAACCGGTCGCCCCCGATTTGTAAAGGCAGTAATCTATTCTATTATATGCGATCTTTCCAATTAGATAAATAGCAAGTTCTTGGTGAATTAATTTTTTCCAGTTATCGCGCCGCACGCGAATTTCGGCAAAATAGGATAATAACTCCAAAACATAGACTTGAAATTATCAATAACCTCTCGCCCGGTCGCGCATTGCGCGGTCGATCTCGCGGGCCGCATCACGCTTGGCGATATCCTCCCGCTTATCATACAACTTCTTCCCTTTGGCCAACGCCAACGTCACCTTGACCCGGCCCCGCTCATTAAAATACATCTCCAGCGGCACCAACGTCATTCCCTGCTCCCGAACTTTACTGAAAAGCCGGATAATTTCCGCTTTATGCATCAACAGTTTCCGGGTACGTAAGGGGTCATGGTTGAAACGGTTGCCGTAATCATAAGGACTGATATGACAGTTCTCCAACAATATCTCATTATTCCGGATAATTGCGAAACTGTCCTGAAGATTCCCCTTTCCGTTCCGAAGCGACTTGACTTCAGTCCCGGTAAGGGCAATCCCCGCTTCAAAGGTTTCTTCGATAAAATATTCGTGCCTTGCCCGGCGGTTCACTGCAATTGACTTCCGTTCAGCCATGAAAATCCCTTCACTTTCGTTTGTGCTTCCCTATTATAGCACGCCGGATGAATTTGTCAACCATACGAAAGCTATACCCATTTTTCTTCCTTATCTATAAACTCTATAAAAAAACAGGTTCCCGAGGGGAACCTGCCGTAATTCGGTCCAACCGTTTAGCCGTTAGCCACTGCTTTCTGCTTCACCAATTCATAAGCGTCTCTGGCAATCAGCAATTCCTCATTGGTGGGAATGACCGCCACCGCCACTTTCGAACGGGACTTGCTGATTAAAGCCTCTTTCCCGTGAAGCCCTTCATTCTTCTTCTCATCCAATTCGACACCCATATGGGCCAACTTGGAACAGACATCGGCCCGGACCATCCAGTCGTTTTCGCCGATTCCGGCGGTAAAGACGATGGCATCCAACCCGCCCAATTCGGCATAATAGGCACCGACATATTTGACAATCCGTTGGATGAACACATTATACACGTCGATGGCCCGTTCGTCCCCTTCAAGTCGTGCTTTTTGGATGTCACGCAAATCGCTGTACCCGGCCATGCCTAAAAATCCACTCTTCTTATTCAATAAATTGTCAATTTCGGTCGGATTTAAATTCAATTTATTTTGTAAATATGCCACAATCGCCGGATCGATGTCACCGCAACGGGTTCCCATAACCATGCCTTCCAGCGGAGTGAAACCCATGGAGGTATCGATACATTTTCCGTCCTTAATAGCAGCTGCGCTGCTTCCGTTGCCTAAATGCAGAGTGATTAATTTAAATTTGGAAGGATTTTTTCCCAAGAACTTTGCGGCTTGTTGAGAAACATACCGATGGGAGGTTCCGTGGAAACCATACCGACGAATCCGGTACTTCTCATAATATACGTAGGGCAGTGCATACAGATATGAACTGCGGGGCATCGTCTGATGAAATGCAGTGTCGAAAACTGCCACCTGAGGAGTATTCGGCATCAATTCCTGACACGCTTTAATCCCCATAATATTGGCAGGCATATGCAACGGCCCGAGTTCACGCAGGCTTTCAATTTGCTCCATATCTTTTTCCGTGATCACAATCGCAGAGGAATAAATCTCGCCGCCGTGCAACACCCGGTGGCCGACAGCTTTAATCTCATCCAAAGAAGCAATACTGCCGGTTTGAGGATCCGTTAACAATTGAAAGACCGCTTTCAACGCTTCGCTGTGATTGGAAATTTTGGCTTCAATCTTCAGCTTTTCTTCGTTTAATTTTTGATGCCCGATAACTGAATTCCCGTTGCCGCTTCCGATACGTTCCACCACGCCCGAAGCCAGCACCGTCTCGGTCTGCATTTGATATAATTTGTACTTCAGGGAAGAACTGCCGCTGTTAAGAACGAGTATTAACAAAAGAAAAGCCTCCCAACAATCATGTAGTTTTTTAGCAAATCACGATTATTATTATAAATCATAGAAATACCGGACGCAATTGTATTCATACAACAGTAATATTACGAATTTGTTGCAATTTATGAATTTCCGTTTTTCATTTACAGTATTTTGAAAAAGATTGCTCACTGTCAACATAAGAGCCGGTTGAATGAACCGGCTCCCTTCCTCGACTTAGTCGTCGACTTTCGTGTTGATCTTAAATACTTCACATTGATGGCAATATTCCCGTTTTTCGTTGGCCGTTCCCATCGGCGTCCCATCGGGATTTAACGTGTTAGGGATCAACCAGCATTTTTCTTCCTTGCTTTGATATGCCGGACAGTTCACCTGATTGCAGTCCAGAACCCGCCAGCACCGTTGAAAATCCCGTTTCACTTTAAAACGACCGACCAAGGCCGTCAACTGGCCGGCCATCTCCTCCAATTGAGCCGAAGACACCGCCAAATTCTCCATACTCATCCGCTGCTCTTTGACGGATACCGCCACTTGATTGGCGCCTTCCACATTTTGTTGGGCAATCGATGCCACCGACTGCATGGTGGAACTCATCTCTTTACTGCTGGCAGCTTGTTCTTCCGAAGCAGCCGCAATCTCATGAATGGCATTCACCGTCTGATTAACAGCCGCCGTAATCTGGTTAAACGCTTCTTTGGCAGCGATGGCTAATTCCGTTCCTTCATCGACCACTTGCGTCCCGATGGTCATGGCTTCAACTGCCGACTGAGTCTCCGTTTGAATCTCATTGATCATGGCCACGATCTGCGATGCCGAATTGGTGGATTGTTCTGCCAGCACCCGGATTTCATCCGCAACCACCGAAAATCCCCGGCCGTGTTCACCGGCTCTGGCGGCCTCAATGGCGGCATTGAGTGCCAACAAGTTGGTCTGGCGGGAAATTCCTCGCATCACGTCAACAATCTTTCCAATCTCCACCGAACTGGCACCCAAACGCCGGACCACTTCCGCGGAGCTGTCCACAGTCTCTTTTACCTTCATGATCTTATCATGAACGCCTTGGACGATCTCTTCGCCCTTTTTGGCGCGTTCTGCAGCCTGATTGGAAAATTCGGCCGCTTTTTGAGCTTCGGAAGCAACCTGTTGGGCGTTTTCCGACATCTGTCCGGTGGCCAACACGGAAATTTGAACGTTTTCATATTGTTCTTCCGTCGCTTTGGTTATCTGCTCGATGGTCCCGGTAATCTTTTGCGTCGCTGAATTGGCATTTTCTGCCATGGAACTCATTTCAGCGGCCGCCAAAGCCAATTGTTCAGCCGCAGTCAGATTTTCCTGTAAAATGGTACGAAGGTTCTTCAACATCGTATTAACCGTTTCGGCTAATACTTTAAATTCATCATTGCTTTTGATCTCCAACTCTCCGCTGAGATCATTTTCGGCAATTTGTTTGGAAAGGAAAATAAATTGCCGCAATGGTGAAACAACCCATCGTTCCAATAAAAAATTACAAACAACCAGAGCTATCGCTAAACAAACCAGCGTCAAAACAATTCTCAACACCTGATTGTCATCAGGGGTAAACCCCAAGACAATACTACAAACTGCAAAGATAAAAATGATGCTGAAAAGCAGTTTCATTTTAATACTGGAAAAAAATTTCAAAATATTCCCCTCCCTGTCCTAAGCGAAACGGTTGCATACGCAATTCCTCCGGCGCTGATTATTCTATGTTTCGACAAATTTAGCAAATATCCTCCAGATTCTAAGATCTATATCGGCTTTTTTCGTAAAAAAAAGAGGGCTTTCGCCCCATTATAAAACCCGTTCATATACTTCGATCAGAACCAAGAGTAAAGCAAAGACTATCGCCAACCACATGGTGACTTTATCCAATAGTTTTTCCAACCCTTTATTCTTTGCAAAAAACAGCTGACCGCCGGATCCAATCGCTCCCAAACCTTCTCCCTTGCTGGGTTGCAATACAATAATAGCAATCAATGCTACGGCGTCAATCATCAACAAAACTTTCAAGAATGTACTCAAAAGGAAACACCCCCAACCCAAATTCACTTCAATATTTTAACACACCAAAGGACAATCTACAAGCAAAATTCGAATATTTGCCTCTCTTTACACATTGAAAAAGCATATAACGGTTCAAGGGTTCACAGTGCACGGTACACCGGATCACAGCGTAAAAAAAGGGGATCGAGGCTCTATGCTCAATCCCCTTGCAAAACGAATACTTAGTACCTTCTACCCGTTTGTTTATTACAGGCTCAGGTTGTAGAAAGCCTTTTTCCCCGGATAGATGGCTTGATCCATCAACAGATCTTCGATCCGGAGCAATTGGTTGTATTTGGCCACCCGGTCGGTACGGGACGGGGCACCGGTCTTGATCTGTCCGGCATTGGTGGCTACGGCAATGTCGGCAATGGTCACGTCTTCAGTTTCACCGGAACGATGCGAAATAATCGCCGTATAACCGGCCCGTTTTGCCATTTCGATGGCATCCAGGGTCTCCGTCAAGGTACCGATCTGGTTCACCTTGATGAGGATTGCGTTAGCCACACCGAGTTTGATGCCTTTTTCCAACCGTTCGGTATTGGTCACGAATAGGTCGTCACCCACCAACTGGACGGTCTTGCCCAAACGTTCGGTCAACATCTTCCAGCCGTTCCAGTCTTCCTCGGCCATACCGTCCTCAATGGAGATGATCGGATAATTTTTCACCAGATCTGCCCAAAACTCGACCATCTCTTCAGAAGTCTTCAATATATCGGACTTCCAGAAGTAATATTTACCTTCCTCACCTTTTTCCTTGGCAGCATCCCAAAGTTCGGTGGAAGCGGGATCCATGGCGATTTTGATATCATCACCCGGTTTGAACCCGGCTTTCTCGATGGCTTCCATGATCACGTCCAAGGCTTCCTGATTGCTCTTTAAGTTCGGGGCATAACCACCTTCATCGCCCACCGACGTGCTGTACCCTTTGTCCTTAAGTACTTTCTTCAATGCATGGAAAATCTCAGCGCCCCAACGCAGGCATTCGCCGAAGCTTTCGGCGCCCACCGGCATGATCATGAATTCCTGGAGGTCCACGCTATTATCAGCATGTTTACCGCCGTTTAAGATATTCATCATCGGAACCGGCAGTTCTTTCGCATTACAACCGCCCAAGTAACGATAGAGCGGCAAATTCAAGCTGTTGGCTGCGGCTTTGGCAACGGCCAACGAAACGCCGAGAATGGCATTGGCGCCCAGTTTGGACTTGTTCGGCGTACCGTCCAGCTCGATCATTAAGCGGTCGATGGCCACTTGGTCCAAAGCGTCTAAACCGACGATTTCGGAAGCAATTTCATCATTCACGTTATCCACGGCCTTTTGAACGCCTTTTCCAAGATAACGCTTTTTGTCACCGTCCCGAAGCTCAACCGCTTCAAAGGCACCGGTGGATGCTCCCGAAGGGACTGCAGCCCGGCCCACACTGCCATCAGCCAATTCCACTTCCACTTCGACCGTAGGATTACCACGGGAATCCAATATTTCGCGTGCGTAAACATCAACAATTGTCGTCATGTAATTGATCCTCCTATTTTTTCAATATTTACAACCGAAGATCTTTCCAAATAATTATTACCAAATCCTTACCGAATCAGTCAATCCAATTTTGAAATGTTCAGATAGATTTAATGCAACGGCCAAAGTTCTAGGTTCGGGGTCCTGGGCCTTGGGTTCCGGGCTATAGAAGTCAGGAGTTAGGAGACAGGAGATAGTTATGCTATAGTACACAGTTCACACCCGTACCTAAAGTTTACCGTTTAATCAACGAATTCCCCGTCATCTCTTCCGGTTTTTCAATGCCCAGCAGATCCAACACGGTGGGGGCCAGGTCAGCCAAACCGCCGTTATTCACTGTATAATCGCCTTTCACCCCGGCGATGATCACCGGCACGGGGAAGGTGGTATGGGCCGTATAGGGTTCATTGGTCTGATAGTCCACCATAAGTTCGGCATTCCCATGGTCCGCCGTGATGATCACGGCACCGCCTTTCTCCAAGATGGCGGGAACCACCCGCGACAGGCAGCGGTCTACCGTCTCCACGGCAGCGCGGGCGGCCTCCGGAACCCCGGTATGGCCCACCATGTCGCAGTTGGCATAGTTCATAATGATCACGTCGAACTTATCCGAAGCGATCTGTTCCAAAACGGTATCCGTCACCGGAATGGCGCTCATCTCCGGTTGCATGTCATACGTGGGCACCTTCGGTGAAGGAATCAAAATCCGTTCTTCTCCCGGATACGGCGTCTCTTCTCCGCCATTAAAGAAGAAGGTCACATGGGCATATTTCTCGGTTTCAGCAATACGCAGCTGTTTCAGGCCGTGGTTGGCCAACACTTCGGCCAAAATGTTTTTCATCCGCTCTTCCGGCGGGAAAAGTAACGGAGCGTTCAGCGTCTCGTCATACTGGGTCATACAGACAAAACGGGTATTTAAGAAACCACCGCGGCGTTCAAACCCTTTAAACTCGGGATCCACAAAGGTCCGGGTAATCTCCCGGGCCCGGTCCGGACGGAAGTTAAAGAAGATGACCGGATCGCCCGCTTTAATTAATCCCACCGGTTTGCCGTCCTTGGTAATGACCGTCGGCAGTACAAACTCGTCGGTCACCTGGTTGGCATAGGAGTTTTGAATGGCCTGTCCCGCAGAGTCCGCGGTTTCTCCCTCGCCGTAAACCATGGCGGCATAAGCCTTTTCAATCCGTTCCCAGCGGTTGTCCCGGTCCATCGCATAATAACGGCCGCTGATGGTCGCAATTTGGCCGATGCCTTTCTCCGCGCAGACCTTTTCCAATTCCTCCAAATACTCCGCGGCGCTGGCCGGCGGCGTATCCCGTCCGTCCAAAAAGGCGTGGATGAAGACTTCTTTGACGCCAAATTCCTTGGCCAACTGCAATAAACCGTAAAGATGTTCCGTATGGCTATGTACACCACCCGGCGAAACCAATCCCATCAAATGGAGAGGACGGTTTTCATTGACGGTATAATTGATTAAATCGAGAAATACCTGATTCTGTTTAAACTCCCCTTCGCGCAGGGCTTTCGAAATCTTAACCAGGCTTTGATATACCACCCGGCCGGCCCCGATATTCAAATGCCCGACTTCAGAGGTGCCCATTTGTCCTTCCGGAAGACCGACAGCCTCTCCGGAACACAGCAGGGTAGCATGGGGATATTTCTGGAACAGCGAATCGAGAAACGGAGTCGATGCCTGCTTAATGGCATTGTGCTCCGGGCGGGGGTTCTCCCCCCAGCCGTCTAAAATAATGAGAGCTACTGGTCTATAACCCATGTAAGTATTGTCCTCCACTGTCATCTATTGATTGTAACGTACGATTTTCACAAAGGACTCCGGATCCAGGCTGGCTCCGCCGACCAGAGCGCCATCGATCTCGGGTTGATCCATAAATTCTTTGATATTATTCGGTTTTACGCTGCCACCGTATTGGATGCGCATCGCTTGAGCCGCTTCATTACCATACCGGGCGGCCACCGTATTGCGAATCCACCCGATAACCCGATTGGCGTCCGGGCCGTCCGATGATTTTCCGGTACCGATGGCCCAAATCGGTTCATAAGCGATGACTATCTGTGGAACCAGGGACGGCTCAATGCCTTCCAGCGCTTTGTCGGTCTGCATCCGGACCAAGGATTCGGTCCGTCCGGCCTCCCGTTCCTCCAGCGATTCTCCGACGCAAATAATCGGCTTAATCCCGACATCCAATGCAGCTTTAACCTTCCGATTGACGTCAGCATCGGTTTCCCCGAAATACTGCCGCCGTTCCGAGTGGCCAATCACACAATAGTCGCAGCCAATCTCTTTCAACATCAGCGGGGAGATCTCGCCAGTGAAGGCCCCTTCATTCTTCCAATAAAGGTTTTGCGCTCCAAGGCCGAAACGGGTTCCTTTGATCAGCTGCTTCACTGCAGCAAGAGCTGTAAACGGAGGGCAAAACACCACTTCCACTTCGTCTTCGTTGCCCAGTTTCGCCACAACCGCCTTGACCAATTCTTCAGCTTCGGAAACTGTCTTGTACATCTTCCAGTTTCCGGC
>JAKOSX010000263.1 GCA_029776595.1 Bacillota bacterium
CAAAGCGCCGACCACCTTCCCGGTGACGATCTGCCCGGCTTCCATTCCGAATTCTTCGCCTAAGGCAACCCGGACTGCCGGAGCCACCTGGGCAACCACTATTTTATTGGGATCTGCCAGTGCTTTCCATGCCTGAGCCACCTGAGACTTGACCACTAAAGCTCCGGTAGGACATACAGCACTGCACTGACCGCAGTTGACGCATTCGACTTCGGCCATCTTCTTATTGAATGCCGGTGTCACCTGAACTTTGGAACCCCGGTTGGCAAAGTTCAAAATGCCGATTCCCTGGACCTCGGAGCACATCCGGACACAGTCACCGCATAAAATGCACTTATTCGGGTCCCGGACGATGGAAGCACTGGAATCGTCGATGGGTAATTTCATATCCCGCTCACCGAAGCGAATCTTGCGGACGCCAAACCGGTTGGCCAGATCCTGCAACTTACAATTGCCGTTCTTTTCACAGGTGGTACATTCCCGTTCGTGGTTCGCTAAAAGCAATTCCAAAACCGTCCGACGTACCCGCTGCACCCGAGGACTGTTGGTCAGGATCCGCATGCCCGGCGCAGGCGGCGTAGAACAGGCGGCAACAATGCCCCGGCCTTCGATTTCAACGACGCACATGCGGCAAGCTCCGTAAATGCTCAATTCCGAATGATAACAGAACGTCGGCAATTCCACCCCGACCTTACGCACTAAGGTCAGTAAATTAACTTCGCCATTGAGTTCCACCGGCTGATTATCTATGAAAACACTGTTTGCAGTGACAGTCATCATTATCCCTCCTTAATCGCTTTAAATGGGCAGGAGCTTACACAGGCGCCGCATTTAATGCATTTTTCAGAATCGATCCGATACGGTTTCTTAATCTCACCGGTAATTGCCCCCACCGGACATACCCGGCTGCACTTGCTGCATCCTTTGCAAAGTTCCGCATCGATGCTATAGCCGAGCAACGCTTTACAGACCCCGGCCGGGCAGCGTTTGTCGACGACATGGGCGATATATTCATCCTTAAAGTATTTAAGCATGGATAATACCGGGTTCGGGGCAGTCTTGCCCAAACCGCACAAGGATCCGTCTTTCACGGCTTCAGCCAAATCCTCCAAAATCTCCACATCTTCGGGACGGCCTTCACCGTCAACGGCCCGCTGCAGCATCTCCAGCATCCGCTTGGTGCCTTCCCGGCAGGGAACGCATTTGCCACAGGATTCGTTTTGGGTAAAGTTCATAAAGTAACGGGCAAATTCCACCATACAGGTATCTTCGTTGGTTACCACCAGGCCGCCGGAACCGATCATCGCTCCGACGGACAACAGCGAATCGAAGTCAAGCTCCATATCCATATGCTGTTCCGTCAGACATCCTCCGGAGGGGCCTCCGATTTGCACCGCTTTGAAGCGTTTGCCGTTCCGCAACCCGCCGCCGATCTCATAGACAATTTCCCGGAGGGTAATGCCCATGGGCACCTCGATCAATCCGGTGTTCGCCACTTGTCCGGTCAACGCGAACGTCTTGGTACCCGGACTCTTGGGCGTTCCGGATTGCCGGAAAACTTCGGCCCCGTCGTTGATGACCTTCGGTACATTGGCAAAAGTTTCCACGTTATTGATGAGCGTAGGTTTGCCCCATAAACCGGACTGAGCCGGAAACGGCGGTTTGGGACGGGGCATCCCCCGTTCTCCTTCAATAGAGGCCAACAGGGCGGTCTCTTCGCCACACACGAAAGCTCCGGCCCCTTCTTTGATCTTAATTCGGAAGTTAAACCCGGTCCCTAAAATATTCTCGCCCAGCAGTCCCATTTCCAAAGCCTGCTTGATGGCGATCTTCAACCGTTGGACGGCCAGAGGGTACTCAGCCCGGACATAAATATAACCTTCGTCGGCACCGACTGCATATCCGGCGATGGCCATGCCCTCCAGGACTTTGTGGGGATCGCCCTCCATTACGCTGCGGTCCATAAAGGCTCCCGGGTCCCCTTCGTCGCCGTTGCAAACCACATATTTCTTTTCACCTTCACTGATTCGGGTGGCTTCCCATTTCCGGCCGGTGGGGAATCCGCCGCCGCCCCGGCCACGCAACCCGGAGTCCGTCACTTCCTGACAGACTTCGGCCGGAGTCATCTCATGAAGGACTTTCGCCAAAGCCTGATAACCGCCTTCGGCGATATATTCCCGGATATCCTCCGGATCGATAACGCCGCAATGTTGCAGGACAGTCCGGGTTTGATGTTTATAAAAGGGGATATTGGATTCTTCGGCATAAATTTCACCGGTGATCGGATGTTTGTATAACAACCGTTCAACCGGGCCTTTACCTTCCAGTAACGCGGTGACGATCTCCGCTGCATCTTCTTTGGTCACTTTAATATATAAAATGCCGCCGGGCTCCAAACGAACC
>JAKOSX010000264.1 GCA_029776595.1 Bacillota bacterium
CAAGTGGGAAGAAAAAGTGGTGGAACTCATGAATGCCGTGGACGAATGGATTCCGCTACCTGTCCGCGACAGGGACAAACCGTTCCTGATGCCCGTGGAAGACGTCTTCTCGATCACCGGCCGCGGTACCGTGGCAACCGGTCGTATCGAAACCGGCGTGGTGCATACGGGTGACGAACTCCAGATCATCGGTCTGGGATCCGAAGGCCGTAAAACCGTTTGTACAGGGGTTGAAATGTTCCGGAAAATTCTGGACGATGGACAGGCCGGCGACAATGTTGGTCTGCTTCTCCGCGGTGTCGACAAGAAAGAGATCAAACGCGGTCAGATCCTTGCCAAACCCAACAGCATCAAACCACATACCCGCTTCAAAGCCGAGATTTACGTTCTGAAAAAAGAAGAAGGCGGCCGTCACACTCCGTTCCACAACAAGTACCGTCCGCAGTTCTACCTGCGTACCCTTGACGTGACCGGTGAAATCCACCTTCCGGAAGGACGCGAAATGGTGATGCCCGGTGATAACGTCTCCATCGAAGTGGAACTGATTTACCCCGTCGCTCTGAACATCGGTCTTCGGTTTGCTATCCGTGAAGGCGGACGTACCGTAGGTGCCGGTCAGGTTACTGAAATTGTTGAATAATACAGTTTTAGCATACAGATAGATAGAAATAGTCCCGGACTCCGGTCCGGGACTGTTTTCGGGTGTTACTCAGACGGGAGTAGTGGATTCACCGTAAGTTCGACTCTTACCATCCGTACAAATTCAATTCACCATGTTTAAAAAAATCAGTAATAACGTTCGGGAGGCCTTTGATGAACTTCTTCATAAAGTTACATGGCCTACCTGGAAAGAGCTGCAAAGCAGCGCTTTGGTTGTAATGGTTGCTTCCTTCATTATAGCACTCGTAGTCTTCGTTATGGATATCTCTTTTGAGAACATAATGAAGTTTATTTATGGGTTATTTTACTAATTAACAACTGAAGAAGCCATGAGCGATTCTGAAAGAAAATGGTATGTCCTTCGGGCAATTGGAGGCAAGGAGAAGAAGGTGAAGGAATACGTGGAAAACGAAATTGCGAAAGGCGGACTTCAGGGATTCGTGACACAGGTTTTGATACCGACAGAAAAGGTGTATCAGATCAGAAACGGAAAAAAAATCAGCAAGGAAAGAAGCTTTTACCCCGGTTATGTGCTTGTCGAAGCCACACTGGCAGGCGAAGTTGCCCATATTTTGCGCAACATCCCCAATGTGATCGGCTTCCTGGGCGACACCAAAGGGGGAGACCCGGTGCCGTTAAGGCAAAATGAGGTCAACCGTATCCTGGGAAAAGTGGACGAACTCGCCGATACCGGAGAAGAATTGAACATCCCGTTCGTGGTAGGTGAAACCATAAAAGTAATCGACGGACCATTTAACGGCTTCAACGGAACCATTGAAATCATCAATGAGGAAAAGAAAAAGCTGCAGGTGATGGTGAAGATTTTTGGTAGAAAGACTCCTTTGGAACTCAGTTTTTTACAGGTTGAGAAGGAGTAGAAAACGCTCTAAAATTTTGCTATGGCGAAAGAAATTGCTGGATTAATCAAGTTGCAGATTAAAGGGGGTGCTGCAAATCCATCACCTCCGGTAGGCCCGGCATTAGGTTCAAAAGGGGTTAACATCATGCAGTTCTGTAAACTTTTCAATGCCCGGACCCAAGACCAGGCAGGGAAAGTGCTTCCCGTTGTGATTACAGTGTATGTGGATAAATCGTTTGATTTCATCGTCAAACAACCCCCTGTGGCCATTCAATTGCTCGAAGCTTCTAAGGCTAAAACGGGATCGGCTGAACCCAACCTTAAAAAGGTCGCCTCAGTCTCCTGGGATCAGGTAAAACAAATTGCAGAAGGCAAAATGTCGGACCTGAACTGTTTTACCGTTGAAGCGGCGATGCAAATGGTAGCCGGTACTGCCAGAAGCATGGGGATCACCGTCGAAGGGAACGCCCCATTCAATAATTAATTAAATCTTTTACAATGGGCAGAATTACGAAAAATAAAAAAGCCGCA
>JAKOSX010000265.1 GCA_029776595.1 Bacillota bacterium
CGTAATACAATGCAGGAATTCCGGGATACGTGAACTGAAATGCCAATGCGGCCAGCATTTTGCGTCGATCCCTGCCGCAAAGGGTCAGGAATCGGGGCGTATCATGGCTGCCCAACAAATTGTAGGCGCTCAAAATATACTCCCAGGGAAGATTATGCCGATTGGCTGCCAACTGCCCCCGGAATTGCTCAGCGGAGATGCTCCCCTGCGCAAAATATTGAACCACAGCGTCCCGCCACCGATAATTCATCACAGCGTCAAAAGTATCCCCGGCCAGCCAAGCATGGGCGTCATCCCAGATCTCCCCAACGATATACGCTTCCGGATTAATCGATTTCACCAATTTCCGGAATGACCGCCAAAACTCGATGGGGACTTCATTGGGCACGTCCAGGCGCCAACCGTCAATGCCAATACTGGTCCAAAAGGCGACGACTTTCAACAAGTACCGGATGACCTCCGGATTTTGGTGGTTCAGCTTCGGCAGGGAACCAAAGCCCCACCAGCACTCGTAATTGGGATGTTCGCCTTGCCGGACCGGAAATTCCCTGAAATAATACCAATCCTTAAACCGGGACTCCTCCCCGCGCCGCAAGACATCCTGAAAAGCCCAGAAAGAGTCTCCGGTGTGATTGAACACTCCGTCAATGATCACCTTCATCCCGGCCCGGTGCAATTCGGCAATGAGTTTCTTAAACGTCCACAAATCGCCGAATTCCGGCGCAATCTTCAGATAATCGGTTGCATTATATTTATGATTGGACGGCGATTCAAAGATCGGATTCAAATAAAGAGCCGTAACACCCAATTGTTTCAAATAAGGGATCTTTTGAATGATTCCCTGCAAATCGCCACCAAAGAAATTATCATATGTCGGTTGCGAATCCCATGCTACAGTCCCGGCCGGGTCATTACTCGGATCGCCGTTCGCAAAACGATCGGGAAAAATCTGATAAAATATCGCTCGAGAGGCCCATTGCGGAGGCAAAGACGGGACTTTCAAAGGTTCCGGTCGATGTTTCAATCCCGCTTGATTCACACCATATCACCTCTTTCTAAATAAATGTAAATGGGAGAATCGCCGGCGCAATTCTCCAAAATGCAAATCTGTAATTACTTTAAATAACGTTACATAACGATACTCCTTTATATTAACCGGATATGGTGTTGCAAACAAGCGGGAAATACCGGTTAAACTGGGATTCCGTCTCACCGGCATTCCGCCGGCGTCAAATCTGGGAGCCTGCCTTAATATGCGGCTTTATGAACAATTCCAGCCCTATGATGCTTCTTTTCATAAAACGGCAATTCAGGAAAACTTTCCATGTATTATGCACAGTATCAATAAAAACGGTTCGCTTCCCATCCCGGGAAAACGAACCGGAATCTTTCCAGCCAAACATATTACATGTTATATTTTACACGGTTTGGCGTTTCTTCAAAGTATCCAAATAATGAGCCGCACTGAGCGCCGCCACCTGCCCCTGTCCTACGGCGCGGGCGATCTGCCATGGTTTTCCGGTGCAGTCCCCGGCGGCAAAAATTCCTGGAATATTGGTGGCCTGCAGCGCATCGGTGACGATAAACTGCTCCGCATCCACCGCCAGGTTGCCTATCAATTGTCCGGCAGGACGGCCGGCTCTTTCGATGAAAACCCCGCTCACCTCCCAAATACCGGCTGTCGTCGTAAACCGCTCCACCTGTCCGTTTCCGGATATGGCCACCGGTTTTCCTTCGATCACCGTCACCCGCGAATCCACCGGGCCCGGATTTTTATAAAGAGGCAGATAATACACGTGACTGCACACCTCAGCCAAAAAAGCGACTTCCGCCTCGGCCTCCCGGATATATCCTACCATGGCGACGGGTTTTTGCCGAAAAAACATACCGTCGCAGGTGGCACAGTAACTGACGCCGCGGCCGACAAAATCGGCTTCGCCTTCAATCTCTGCGCCCAAGGTAATGCCGGTAGCCAATATGACGGCCATGGCCTGCAATTGATGTTCCCTTCCATATAGATTAAACATATCCTCTTCAGGATAAATGCTTTGAATTTCATCCTTCACAAAAACCGCCCCGTTGCTTTCAGCGTGCTCCCGCAACTTCCGGGCCAGCTCCTCTCCGGTGACGGACGGCAACCCGGGATAATTGTCAATACGGTGCGCCTGAGTCAATTTTGAGCTGAATTCTTCCTTCCCGATGACCACCGTCCGAAGATTGCGGCGGCAGGCATTTAACGCGGCCGCCAACCCGGCAGGCCCTCCCCCGACTATCGCGATATCATACGTCATAGGAATCCCTCCGTCTGAAATCCATTTTATTCATTATCTCACGACCGCTTCCTGTGGACAAGCCTTCTTTTCGTTACCTTTTTCCATTGTCATCCCACCGGTTTTACGGAATGCCAATCCGGATTATTGATAAGATAATAACAGGAAAAACCTTTTTTATGCAGAATATACGCATACGCATAAGTCTGATTGAAGGAGAATAACCCATGCTCTATACCATATTTAAATACTTATTCAAGATAATGTTTAAGCTCTTTAACCGATTGGAAATTATCGGCGTGGAAAACATCCCCTCCAGCGGCCCCGTATTGCTCGTGGCCAATCATGTCAGCAACTGGGATCCGCCGGTTCTGGGAGCGGCAGCCAACCGCCAGGTTTGCTTCCTGGCCAAGGAAGAACTTTTCAAAATCCCGCTTCTCAATTTTCTCCTGCCGGCATGGGGGGCCGTCCCCATTAAACGGGGCCGCGGAGACCGCGAAGCCATCTCCAAATCCATGGAAATCCTGTCCGAGGGGAAAGTTCTGGGCATTTTCATCGAAGGAACCCGCAATCGGGAAAACCCTGATAAATTAGGCAAACTTCACCCCGGCCCGGCCATGTTCGCCCTTAAGAACAATGCACCGGTGGTTCCGACATTGCTTCTCAATACCCGGAGCATCGGGAAAAGTTTTAAAAAAGTCAAGGTGATCTTCGGCAAACCGATTGTACTTGCCAATGACTCCTCGCTTGAAAAGAAAGAACTGTATGCAAAGGCCACTCAACAGATTGCCAACGCCATTGACAGCTTAAGACCAATAAAAAAAGCCTGAGCTTCCGCTCAGGCAGTTTTATTTCCGCTAAAACTCCGGCTCAATCAAGCCGTAATTCCCGTCTTTCCGGCGATACACCACATTGACCTCTTCTGTTTCGCTGTTGGAGAAGACAAAGAAATCATGGCCCAACAAATCCATTTGCATGACGGCTTCTTCAACGGACATGGGCTTCACCGCAAACCGTTTGGTACGGACGATCTGCGGCTCCAACTGTTCTTTCTGGTTGGGAATCTCCTCCAATACCACCCGGTTCTCTTCCCGTAATTTCCGGTTAATCCGGGTTTTAAACTTATGGACCTGACGTTCGATTTTATCGATAGCTCCGTCAATTGAAGCGTACATATCGCTGGTTTTTTCTTCGCCCCGTAAGATCAAACCGTCGACCTGAACCGTAATCTCCACAATATGTAATCCCCGTTCGGTACGGAGACTGACTTGGGATGCCAGCGGACTCTTTTCGAAAAATTTGGCGATCTTCGAGACCTTTTTCTCGGCATAGTCGCGCAATGCATCGGTTACTTCAATGTTCTTGCCTGTTACGGTAATCTTCATGGTATAAACCCCCTTCAAGGTTTCTACTGTAATTATCGGCAAACGGAAGCCTTCTTTTAATATTATTAAGCAAAAGTTCAAGGTAATCCTGCCATTTTGTTATGTATTGTATCTAACAAAATTGTTTATAAGGCCTGCGTCCAAAAAAATGTTTATATATGAAAAATGACTTGCAACCGTTAGCCGATGAGACGGTTCTGAATTGCAAGTCTTTCTGAGTCAGCGTATTCCTTTGAAACAGTACATATCGGGGCGACTCATTTCGGGGTAAATGTTTGACAACAGGTTTCCATGGATGACGTCGCGTTCTTGTCTTTGGTGTCCAGCGAGCCAATCTCCATATTATGCGAGCAATTGAAATTATTCTCCACTTTGATTTCCGAAGCATTGCATTTT
The DNA here is from genome assembly GCA_029776595.1 of Bacillota bacterium. Lineage (GTDB taxonomy): Bacteria > Bacillota > UBA4882 > UBA8346 > UBA8346 > JAKOSX01. The sequence continues at coordinate 4,052 of JAKOSX010000265.1, forward strand.
TGCCCCGCTTCATTGTATTTGCACGAAGTAACACTGCAGTTAATACGGTTCATCCCTTTCCACCTCCGGTTTCTATTATTAACCTAAAATTTGGGGATTATTCGAAAGGACTTTAAAAAATTCCGAAGGCGGCAGGAATCCCGAAACGTCTTGCGAAAGAAATCATTGAGGATTTATATCGAAACGAAGGAGGACGTCTTCATGAAAGAAAAAGTCGGTTTTATCGGATTGGGCGCTATGGGAAAACCAATGGCTCTTAATATTTTAAAATCCGGTACGCCCTTAGTCGCCATGATTCACCGTAACAAAGCCGTCGCCGACGAAATAACGGCAGCCGGCGGTGAAATCGCCGCCTCTCCCGCAGCCATCGGCGAACAGGCGGCATATATATTCATTTGTGTCCCTACCGTCGCTGATGTGGAAGGTTTGTTATTTGGTGAAAACGGTCTGGTCCATTGTAACAAGCAACCGGTTGTCATCGATTGCAGTACCCATGATATTGCCTCGGTGCGCTCCTTTTATCAACGTCTCAAGGATTACGGCATCGCCTATTTGGACGCCCCCATCAGCGGCGGACCAAAAGGCGCGGAAGAAGCCAGCCTGGGAATGATGATCGGAGGAGATCGGGAAGTATACGAACGCGTCCTTCCCATCCTGCAAAAAGTTGCCGCCCATATCACCTATGTGGGCGAAAGCGGCCTGGGCCAAGCGGCCAAACTGGCCAATAACCTGATCATCTCGGCCGAACTGGTGGCCATCGCCGAAGCTTTTACCTTGGCGGTAAAAGCCGGCGTCAACCCGTCAACCCTCTACCAGGTCTTAAAAACCGCCACGGCCGACAGCCGGATGTTGAACGCCAAAGCACCTGCCATTATAAACGAAAACTATCAACCCGGCTTCCGTCTGGCCCTTAACCACAAAGACCTGGGCTTGATCATGAAAACCGGCCGGGACCTCAATGTGCCGTTGCTCGTCACCGCCTTGGTAGACCAAATTTTCGGCCAGGCCAAAGCGGACTATGCCGACCTGGATAACAGCAGTGTGGCTCTGTTCTATCAAAAACTGGCCGGCATCAGTTTTAAAGACCCGAACAAACCCTAAACCCGTCACAAAACATAAAGGACATGAAGGTCAATGCTTCATGTCCTTTTTTCTATTTCATCCGTTCCGCACTGATCACCGTATTTTCCATCAATTTGGCGATAGTCATCGGCCCGACGCCGCCGGGCACCGGCGTAATCCAACCTGCGACTTCGGCGACAGACGCGAAATGAACGTCACCGACCAGCTTGCCGTCGGCCGTCCGGTTGATCCCCACATCAATCACCACGGCCCCGGGTTTGACATAGTCGGCGGTAATCATCTCGGCTTTTCCCACCGCCGCCACTAAAATATCGGCCCGGCGGCAAACCTCCTGCAAATTGGCAGTCCGCGAATGACAGACGGTTACGGTCCCATGTTCCCGGAGCAACAAAATGGCCTGCGGTTTTCCCACAATATTGCTGCGCCCGACAACCACACACTCTTTTCCGCTGATGGAGATCCCGGTCTCTTTGATAAGCTCCATAACTCCTGCAGGCGTACAGGGAAGGAAACTTTCCAGACCGATGACCATTTTCCCGACATTTACCGGATGAAAACCATCCACATCCTTCGCGGGGTCGATCCGTTCCAACATTTTATCCGCATCCAGATGGGCCGGGAGCGGCAATTGCAGCAAAATACCATGGATTTTCGGATCGGCATTCAGCCGGTCAATCAGTTCCAGTAATGCTTGTTCCGGTATATCTCCCGGCAAAGCATGTTCCTCTGAATAAATCCCCAGCGCCGCACAGGTTTTCCGTTTGGAATTGACATAAACCCGGGAGGCCGGATCGTCGCCGACCAGAATCACCGCCAGTCCCGGCGGATTGCCTTTTTCGGTCAAGCGGGTGATTCGTTCCCGCAAACTCTCCCTCAACCGGGCCGCCACCGCTTTCCCGTCGATAATCTGTGCTTTCATCCTATTGAACCCCTTTCGATATCTCTATATGGTTTTATCTTCCCCGACAGTTTCCGTTCGTCGGCGTTAATCACGGAGATCACGCCATATTGGCCGTCATATCCCGGTGTAATATTCACCTGTCCGCTGCGGAGCCGGGAGACGGCCGTTCCCAACAGAGCATCAACCCGGGTCAACCATTCAATGTCGGTCTCTCTCAAAATGGTCAATTCCGGCCCGAATTCCCGCAATAACGCCCAATACGCCGTCTCCACCTTGCGGGAATGGACTCCCATATTGTACACGTCCCCGATAATCTCCATTAGGGGAATCAACCGTTGGAACGGCCGCGCCTCTTCCGGTTTAAACCCGAAGGGACGGTCAGTCAAAGCCGTAACCCGATTAAGCACACCGACGGTTACCTTTTTCCCGCAAACGGGGCACAACCCGTTATGCTCTGCCGTTTGTTCCGGAGTAAACGAAACACCGCAATTCCGATGGCCGTCATAATGATACTTCCCTTCTTCGGGAAAAAACTCGATGGTTTCCACCAGGCGGTCACGGACATCGCCCTGCAACGCTCTTTTCAACCCCTGATAGGAGAATTCCGCCTCAAATACCGTGGCTTCCCGTCCCAGATTTTGCGGATTGTGCGCATCCGAATTGGAAACCAACCGGAAACGGTCCAAAGCCGACCATTGCCAATTCATGGCCGGATCCGACGAAAGGCCGGTTTCCAAAGCGCTAATATAAGGCGTCAGATCTTCATAACATTCTTCAATAAGATCAAACCCTGAATTGGAACCAAATACCGAAAAATGCGGTGTCCAAATATGGGCCGGGATGAAGATGGCCTCAGAGCAGACATCCAAAGCCATGCGAAAAAGATCATAACTGTCCATCCCCAATATCGGCCGTCCATCCGAATGAATATTCATTCCCAGGCTCTCCAACTTGGTACTGAACGCATCAGCGGCTTTCAAAGAAGGAAGCAAGATTAAATTGTGGACTTTACGGGTACGCCCATTTTTCTTATAAATACTGCTGATTTCCCCGCTGATCACAAAGCGGGTATCCGGTTGATCCGGTATTTCCGGTTGATGTTTCGCGCGCAAACGATAAAAACCCGGTTCTGCTTCCACCAGGTTTTCCCGGAGTTCCCGACGCCATCCCGCATGGGTAAAATCACCGGTTCCGATAAGGGCAAGGCCTTTTAAACCGGCCCAGCGATGCAGATTGACCGGCTCACACAATTTACTCGTGGCCATCGAATAATGGGAATGAATATGAAGATCAGCAATCCAAACCAGTGTAAACCCTCCATCGTGCATACGCACAGAATATATAATCAATGGTTCACAGTACAGTTACAAATTAGGTTCGGGGTGCCGGGTCCTGGGTTATAGGTTTTAGGTTTTTGGCAGGAACGCGCAGCGTTCCTTCCATTACCTAAACCCCAGTACCTAGTACCTCGTACCCAATACCTAGTACCTACAGCAGTCCCCTCTGCCTCAGACCTTCCTCCAACTGTTCCCGGGTCTTCGGTTCCCGGGCGACACCGCTTTCCATCGCCGCCTGGGCGACGGCCAAAGCGACGGCAGGAACGACCCGACGGTCAAAGGGTTTGGGTATGATATAGTCCGGCGTTAACTCATCCTCCGGGATCAATCCGGCAATGGCCCGGGCCGCTGCCACTTTCATCGCTTCATTGATATCCCTGGCCCGCACATCCAGCGCACCCAGGAAAATCCCCGGGAAACCCAGCAAATTATTGATTTGGTTGGGATAGTCCGACCGTCCGGTACCGACCACGGCAGCCCCTCCGGCTTTAGCTTCGTCCGGCAAAATCTCGGGCTGGGGATTGGCCATGGCAAAGACCACCGGATTGGGCGCCATCGATGCGATCATCTCCCGATCGACGATATTCCCCACCGACACTCCGATAAAGACGTCAGCGCCTTTCAAAGCGTCGGCCAGCGTTCCGGTACGTCCCGACGGGTTAGTCAGCTTGGCAAGAGCCTCCCGGGTAGCATGGCCTGCATGATTACTTGGAGTCAATATGCCGTTAATCCCGCAGATGGTTAAATGATCCAGCCGGATACCGGCTGACAATAAAAATTTGGAGATAGCCAATCCGGCAGCTCCATCCCCGTTGACAACCACCCGGGCCCGGGTAAATTCTTTCTGCACCAGCTTTAAAGCGTTAATCACCCCGGCACAGCAAACCACGGCCGTCCCGTGCTGATCATCGTGAAACACCGGGATATCCATGATTTTTTTCAGGCCCTCTTCCACTTCAAAACAGTGAGTCCCGGCAATATCCTCCAGATTGATGCCGCCAAAAGACGGCTCCAGCCATTTGACCGCCTGGATGATTTCCGCCGGATCCTTCGTCCCGAGGCAAATCGGCACCGCATCCACGTCGGCGAATTCTTTGAATAAAACCGCTTTCCCTTCCATCACCGGCATTCCCGCTTCCGGGCCGATATCACCAAGCCCAAGGACGGCTGTACCGTCGGAAACCACCGCCACCATATTGCCGCGATTGGTATATTCATAACTCAATTCCGGGCGGGCGGCGATCTCTTTGCAGGGCTCCGCAACGCCCGGCGTATACGCCAGACTCAGCTCCTGGGGCGTATCGACCTTCACTTTGCTGGCCACCGCCAAATTGCCCCGATTGTTTTTATGTAATGCCAGCGCATCCTCTCTTAATCCCATAACGGCCTCCTATGGCTAAAAATATCCATTCCCCATTGTACCTGAATTCACCGATTCCGGCAAGCAATTTGGAAAGGAACCCAAAAGCTAGTCGCCTAACCACCTCATCTGCGACGCCAATACCTTTAAGCCCCGCTCTTCCTCCTGAAGCCGCCCTTTCACAATGGCGATGCGTTCCGGATGAAAGCCGGCGCCCACCTTTTCAAATAATTTAGGAAAAACCACCACTTCCACCGCACCCGTCAGATCTTCCAACCGGAAAGCAGCCATAAGAGCTCCCGCTTTGGTGGTTAACGTCCGCCAGCCGATGACCACGCCGCCGATGAGGACTTCTTTTCCATCCGCTTCCTCTTCCAGTTCGGCGATGGTCATCACCTGATTTTGACGGAATTTTTCCATCCATTCATCCAAGGGATGGCCGGAAAGATAAACCCCTAAATACTCTTTTTCCTGCTCCAACAGCTCTTTTTTGGAAAACTCCCCCACCGGCCGGGTTGGAATCAGTTCCTCTTCCAGCTCCGGTTCCAGCAGGTTCAATTGATTGCGTTGATGGCTAAGACGCGGGTTTTGCTCAAAAAAGTTTTCCAACATCACCTGGAGCTGCTTCCGGGGTACCCCGGTAAAGTCAAAAGCGCCGGCATAAATCAGGCTTTCGATGACCCGTTTGTTGACCAACTGATGGGTAACCCGGCGGCAAAAGTCATAAAGGGAACGAAATTCGCCATAGCTCTCCCGTTCCGTGACGATACGTTCAATGGCACCCAGACCCACATTCTTAATGCCCATTAACCCGAAACGGATATGTTCGCCTTCCGGAGTGAAGGCCGCAAAACTCCGGTTCACATCCGGATGGAGAATAGTCAATCCCATCCGCCGGCATTCTTCTACATACAACCCGACTTTGTCCCCGTTCCCCATAACGCTGGTCAGCAATGCAGCCATAAATTCCTGCGGATAGTTGGCTTTAAAATACGCCGTCTCATAAGCCACCAGACCATAAGCCGCCGAATGGGATTTATTAAAACCGTATCCCGAGAAATATTCCATCAAATCGAAGAGCTCATTGGCAACGGACTCCGTAACTCCCCGTTGGGCAGCCCCTTGGACAAATTGGGCCCGCATCGCCGCCAGAACTTCCGGTTTCTTCTTCCCCATGGCCCGTCGGACCAAATCCGCCTCACCCAGGCTGAATCCGCCGATTTCACTGGCTATCCGCATCACCTGTTCCTGATAGAGAATCACTCCATTGGTCTCCCGTAAAATCGGTTCCAAGCCCGGATGCAGATAATTCAACTTCTGTTCGCCGTGTTTTGCCCGGATAAAGTCGTCCACCATACCGCTGCCCAAGGGACCGGGGCGGTAAAGGGCAACCAGGGCGGTAACGTCCGACAAATTTTCCGGTTTTAACCGAATCATCAGGCTACGGATTCCCCGGCTTTCCAACTGAAACACGCCCAGGGTGTTGCCGGACTGCAACAACTGAAACGTTGCCGGATCATCCAGCGGGATCCGGGACAGTTCCAACGTCTGACGGCGGTTTCGCTCGATCCAACGTAGCGTATCCCGAAGAACCGTCAACGTGCGCAATCCCAGGAAATCCATTTTTAACAGGCCCAAGGCCTCAATGTCCTCCATCGGGAACTGAGTTAAAATTTCATCCTCGCTGGAACGGGTTAAAGGCAGATATTCGGTTAAGGGCTCCGCCGCAATCACTACGCCGGCCGCATGGGTGGACGCATGCCGCGGAAAACCTTCCACCCGGGACGCAATGGCCACCAACCGCTGCAAACGGGGATTTCCTTCGATCAAAGCCCTTAGTTCGGCCGACTGTTCAATGGCCTCATGCAATGAAATGCCCAATTCATGAGGAATCAATTTGGCCAGCTTATCGACTTCACCGTAGGGAATTCCCAGAACTCTCCCGACATCCCGCACCGCTGCACGGGCAGCCATGGTTCCAAAGGTGATAATTTGGGCAACCCGTTCGGCTCCGTACCGTTTCCGTACATAGTCGATGACTTCGGAACGGCGTTCATAACAAAAATCGATATCGATATCGGGCATGGAAATCCGTTCCGGATTGAGAAACCGTTCAAACAGCAATCCATGGGCCAAGGGGTCCAAATCGGTGATCCCCAATAAATAAGCGACCAAGCTTCCGGCGGCCGAACCGCGGCCCGGGCCCACCATAATATTTTGGCTTTTGGCATAATGGACAAAGTCCCAGACAACCAAGAAATAGCCGGCAAAACCCATTTGCTCGATGGTTTGCAGCTCATAAACCAAACGTTTCTCATAGGTTTCATCCCAGACCAGCTTCCGGTCAGCGATCCCTTGCCGGCAGAGTTTCTCCAGATAACGGCCTGGCGTGCTCTCCTCCGGAACCTCAAACTTAGGCATGTGGAACTTGCCCAATTCCAGCTCCACCTGGCAACGTTCAGCGATCCGCACCGTATTTTCCAGGGCAACCGGGCAATCCATAAAAAGTTCCGCCATTTCCTCGGCACTTTTCAAATAAAATTCCGCATTGGGAAATTTCAAACGGTTGGGTTCGTCCACCGTCTTTCCGGTCTGAATGCACAGTAAAACATCATGAACTTGGGCATCTTCCTTATGGATATAGTGGACGTCATTGGTAGCCACCAACGGCGCCCCGTATTCCGCAGACAGTCGCATCAACTGTTGATTGAGCATCCGCTGTCCTTGAAGATGCTGCATTTGCAATTCCAGGAAGAACGAATCTTTCCCGAAAACCTCCTGATACAGGCCAACCCGCTCTTTGGCGGTTTCATAACGGTCATTCAAAATCAACCGGGGAATCTCTCCGGACATACACGCCGAAAGGGCAATCAACCCTTTTGAATATTGGCGCAATAAGTCCATATCCACCCGGGGTTTATAATAAAAGCCGTCCAAATGGGCAATGGAAACCAATTTCATCAGATTCCGGTAACCCTCATTGGTCTCAGCCAACAGCACCAGATGGGACAGGTTGTCGTCGATTTTCGGCGTTTTATCCCGATGACTGCGGGGTGCCACGTACACTTCGCAGCCTAAGACGGGGTGAAGGCCCATCTTTTTGGCTTGCTGATAAAATTTAAGGCTGCCATACATCACCCCGTGATCCGTCATGGCCACCGCCGGCATCCCATAATCAGCCACCGTCTTCAGCAAACGCTCCAGATCCGCCGCTCCGTCCAACAACGAATATTCCGTATGTACATGCAAATGAACAAATTGTACCATCGTCAACCCCATGTTTCATCCGGTGTCCCGGTTTTTTCACCGTATTTATTCGCTGTTTCTTGGCGCTTACCTGCCTTTCCGGAATGATCAAAAAAACCCCGACTTCCCTCGGAAGTCAGGGTTATCTTCACATTGTCACCATCAAATCAGCCGCGTTTGGCTTGGAAACAATCCCGGCAGTAGACCGGACGGTCGCCGGTGGGTTGGAACGGAACCGTGGTTTCAACGCCGCATTCGGAGCAAGTGGTCGGATACATCTGGCGTTCGCGATGCATACCGCTGCGTTGTTGTTTGCGGGCTGCACGGCAGCTGGGACAACGGCCCGGCTCATTTTCAAAGCCTTTGGAAGCATAAAATTCTTGCTCATTGGCAGAAAAAACGAACTCCTGACCGCAGTCTTTACACGTAAGGGTCTTGTCTTGATACATATAAAAAAACCTCCCGTAAACTAGCCCGATGGGCTGTGATATTGGGCCTTTCTTCGGACTAGAACTGGAGGGAATTCTGGGACTGATTAGAAACTTACTGAGTACTCCATGTAATCCTAAAGATTAAGGCTCATGAATATAGATTATCACATGGCCGATGGTTACGCAATACTTTTAAAGGAATAAAAAAGCCGGAGAAGTTCTCCGGCATTGCGTTTTGCACTATTCTTCCTCTTCGACCATATGTTTTCTGGCTTCTGCGATAATCTGCTCCGCCAGGTGGGACGGGACCTCCTCATAATGGTCGAAGACCATCTCAAAATCGGCCCGGCCTTGGGTCATCGAACGCAAATCAATGGCGTATTTGGCCAGCTCGGCTTGGGGCACCAACGCTTTGACGATTTGATTCTTGCCGTCAGGCTCCATGCCCAGGATCTTGCCGCGTTTTTTATTGAGGTCGCCGATGATATCGCCCATATATTCCTCAGGGACCGTCACTTCCAGCTTCATGATGGGCTCCAGCAAAATGGGTTTGGCCTCCATAAAACCTTTCTTGAACGCCATGGAAGCTGCAATTTTGAACGCCATTTCCGAAGAGTCCACGCTGTGATAGGATCCGTCAAAGAGAGATACTCTGACGTCAACCACC
>JAKOSX010000027.1 GCA_029776595.1 Bacillota bacterium
AAGGAACGGCAGATTGAACGGAGAATATCATACAGCTATGCCGATTTACTAACTCAAGCCGTTGAACTTTCCGTTGGGGATAATCGCATTGGCTTGAATAAACCGGAGACCACCGGATAAGTTGAACCCGTCATCAGCGAATGACGGGTTTTTTTAGCCCTTTAACCAAGTGCTTCATTCAGGTAAAATATTCGATGGATGCCTGAGGGAAATATTTGCGGATGAGGGCTGGAATATATTCTTTCAACCGGGTATAGTCGGCCTCGTCGTACATATATTTGACCAGCCCGTATTGGCCGTATTTGCGGCGGCGCTTGGTTTCGTCCAGGTCCAGGCCGGTTCCGGGGAATCGTTCCAAAATGACATTTTTGGCGCGTTGTGTGAACCGGTGGGTAATCAATTCGAACGTCAGGCCCGGAGGGACAGGCTGCAGACTGTGGACCAATGTGGAGAATAAATCCTCATATCCGTCCCGGTAACCCGGGTAAACGAACAGCGGAGCAATGATGAAACCCAAAGGATATCCGGCTTTGGCCATTTGGTTGGCAGCGGCAATCCGCTCTTCCAACGAAGAGGTATTATGCTCAAAACGGCGAATGATTTCTTCTGTGTTCAAGCTGAAGCGAAATTTGGTCCGTCCTTGATGGTCTAGGTGCAGTAGCGGCTCTACGTAGGCAAACTTGGTTACCACCCGCAATTTGCCCGCGGATTGCCTGCCGAAGAAAGCGACGGCCCTGGCAAGGGAACCGGTAATATGTTCTACGGCCAAGGGATCGGAGGTACTGGCTGCTTCGAAAGTGGTCGTTGCCGGAAGCCTGGAGTCGATGGTTTTCCGGACTTTTTCGAGGATCTCGTCGACATTGACATATACCCGGATATAGGGTTTTTTGCCGAGGTGGGTTTGGAGATAGCAATATTCGCATCCTCCCGGACAGCCGGTGCTCAGGGAAAATTCAAAATCCGCCGATGGTTTGCAGGGGTCCAGTTTTAGGCTGCGTTTGACGCCGACCACCAGCGTTTGTTTGGCCTCTCTGTAGCTTTGTTGAGGATTGTTGCCGGGGATGCCGGTAACCCGGTTGTGGGAGCCGATGATGCGTATCTCCACATCCCGGGATTCGAAGTATTTAACGATTTTTTCGCCGAGCGGGTATTGTAACGCTTCTTCTTCAAAGAGAACTCGTTTGGGTTGGAACGCCTTCATGGGATTTGCCTTTCTTGGGTTATAGACATATATTTTCCCCTTCTTTAAATAATATTAAGGAAAGTAATGCATTGGCGGAGGAGACATGAATACAGACTGGCAAGAGAAAGCCGGTATTGTTTTGGCAGGGATCAAACAATATCGGGATTATCCAATGTCCGAATTGACGACTTTTAAAATCGGAGGCCCGGCGGATTTATTGGTGGAGCCGGCGGATGTCGGCCAATTGGCGAAGGTGCTGGAGTTTTGCCGGGATTTTTCTGTGCCCTGGATGCTGTTGGGGCTGGGGTCCAATTTGTTGGTGAGAGATAAAGGCATCCGCGGTGTAGTTATTAAGTTGGCCGGAGAATTTTTAACATGGGAGAGGGACGGCGGGACAGTCCGGGCCGGAGCCGGCGTGACGTTGGGGGATTTGTCCCGGGAAACGGCCAGGGCGGGGCTTACCGGCTTGGAATTTGCCTGCGGTATACCGGGGACTGTGGGTGGTGCCGTTTATATGAATGCCGGGGCGTACGACGGGGAAATGAGCCAAGTGCTTCAGCGGGTTCAGGCATACAGTTTGGAACATGGGCTATGCTGGTATTCCAAAGACCAACTGGAGCTTGGGTATAGAAAAAGTCGGTTTCAATCCCGGCCGGAGATCATTGTCCGGGCCGAAATGAGCCTGACTTCCGCCGACCCCGCTGCATGCCTGGAGAAAATTGCCGACCTTACGTTCAGGCGGGAAAGCAAGCAGCCGTTGGAAATGCCTAGTGCCGGCAGCGTCTTTCGTCGGCCGGAAGGTCATTATGTAGGCCCGCTGATCGAAAAGGCCGGTTTAAAGGGATATAGCATCGGCGGAGCCCAGGTGTCACCGAAACATGCTGGGTTTATCGTGAATACCGGCGGAGCGACGGCCGACAATGTGCTCTGCCTCATTGCCCATATTCAACGGGAGATCCAATCCAGATTTGGGGTTGAGCTGGTGCCGGAGATTAAAGTAGTCGGGGAGGAATAGTTTCCCGAGAAGGTTTTTAAGGGGATATGCCGAAATAAAGCAAAATAGGATAGAAAAAACA
>JAKOSX010000266.1 GCA_029776595.1 Bacillota bacterium
ATGTGATCGCTCTGAATGCGGTACGCGCGGCCGAAAAAATGAATGCCCGCTACCTCATGGTCCCGACCAAATCCGGCGGCACCGCCAGGAGGATTTCTCGCCTCAAGCCGCACGGCTGGATCCTGGCCTGGACCGACAAAGAACATATCTGCCGTTTTCTAAATCTTTCCTACGGAATTTATCCCATGCCAACACCGATGCGAAGCGGGAACCTTCCGGGCATTATGCTCAATAACCTTAAAAAGCTCGGCCTGGCCCAAAAGAAGGATATCGTCATCATTGCCGAACGCCGGCTGTCCCGGCAGCCAGGGGAGACGGATTCCATGGCCATATTGACGGTCGAGTAATCTACAAAGATTTATTTGCCTTTTCAGGGTTAATTGGGTATATTTGGGGTGCACATATTAGCTTTCTTCCCTTGTTTTGAATTCGATTTTGACCAAAAATTTTGATTTGTAAGACCAAACGACGGCCCTTAATTGGACAGCGAGTCCACAAAGGAGTTTGTTTTGATGGACAGTTTTTTTATTTTGCGACTGACAAGAAAAGCGGTTTTGCTTCGAAGAATTATTAGCGTTGCCATATTGATCACCTTCGGCAGTTCTTCGGTCTTACCCCCGGCCATGGCCCAAGTGGCTCCCTGGGCAACTTCTGCAGTCGTTACAACTGCCGGATTTAAGCCGGCCGTCATTATCGGTTTAAAGATCCATCCCGAAAATCCTCTGCTCTTCGATTTTATCGTTGACCAAGGTCAAAACAAATTCACTCCTGAACAGTTAAAATCTGAATCCGACAAACTCATCAAGTATTTCTTTGCCGCGCTCGCCATTCCCGATAACGAAGTGTGGGTCAACTTATCCCCGCTCGAAAAGGACCGCATCATCCCTCAAGTTCTGGGGCAGACCATCATGGGGAAATCCATGCTGGAGCAGGACCTTGTATTAAAGAAGCTTGCCGCCACGTTGACCAATCCGGACACCGCGTTAGGTCAGCAATATTGGACTAAGGTGCGTCAAGAGATCCGCCAAAAGCTGGGGGATGAGGATGTTCCGGTGGATTCTTTTAACAAGGTGTGGATCGTGCCCCAAAGCGCCGAGGTGTTGGAAAGCCCGAGTGTTGTTTTAGTTGGAGAGAAACGTTTGAAGGTCATGATGGCCGATGACTATGCCGCTGCCAAATCGTTAGGAGATGTTAAGCCGGAATCCGATTCGGTCAAGATATCATCGGCAGTCTTTAAGGAAACGGTTCTGCCTTCGATCGAAAAAGAAGTTAACGAAGGCGAAAAATTTGCCACCGTCCGCCAGATGTACAACTCCGCCATCCTCGCCGCCTGGTACAAAAAGACACTGAAAGAAAGTTTGCTTGGGAAAATCTATACCGACAAGAACAAAGTCGCCGGCGTTGTGACCGATGACAAAGAGATCAAGCAAAAGGTCCATGAGCAATACATGGAGACCCTGAAAAAGGGTATCTACAACTTTATTAAGGAAGACGTCGATGCCACAACAGGAGAGGTGATCCCGCGTAAGTATTTCTCCGGCGGGATCGATGGTTTG
>JAKOSX010000267.1 GCA_029776595.1 Bacillota bacterium
AACCGGCTACCTTGTCCAGATCCAGCTTCACCGGCTCCCGACGTAGCAAATCCTCCAGATTAACTTCCCGAAGTTGCTCCATAGTTGGCTTTCCGTTAATCAATTCATGCAAAGCCGGAACCATCTTCACCCGGCATCCGGTTTGACGGCAATCGTGGATTAACATGCGCAGCCTCTCCCCGCTCAATGAAGGCGTTGCTACGATAATCTCATCCACGTGCATTTTCTCCACGGTTTTTTTGAGAACATCCCGACCGCCCAACACCTTCACACCCATGATGCGCTGATCCTGCTTCGAACGATCATCGTCGATAAATCCGACCAGCCTTTTCCCATTACCATGCAAAATAAGATCCCGCGCCACCAGATAACCGGTATCTCCGGCACCGACGATTAATACCCGTTGCGGTTGACCCTGCCCTTCGTTGGACCGGAGATATGTAATAACCCGGATGCACATCCGGCTGGCACCGATCAACAAAATGTTCAAGAACCAGCTGATAATATAGATGCTGCGGGGAAATGTCTGCCCCAACATGATCATGGCGATCAAAACAACGACCGAACCAACGGTCACCGAAGCCATGATCGCCAATAATTCGCTGATACTGGCATAACGCCAAATCCGGTTATAGAGTCCGAACAAATAAAAAACGGAAATCCGGATCAAAACCAAAAGCGGCAAAAACTTGAACATCATCTGAATGTATGCAGCATCAATTTTTCCTTCAAACCGTATGAAGAAGGACAAATACGACACCACCATCACAATCGCCGCATCCATTAGGATTAAAGTCGCTGATATCAGTTTTCGCCGCATATCATCGTCACTTCCAATCGCTCCAGATTTCAGCAAGAAACTCCAATTTACTGTTGTTGAATATGAGGCATGAGTAAAACGCCGCATTGACATCCAATCACACCTGTTTTCTCATGCCTTTTCCATAGTGGTCGCATGACCGCGCCTGTACTTATTTCATTTTTGAAATCATCGATGTTATATTCTGTTTATCCCATGTATTTCAGATAATGGGAATGAATCTCACGCTCTCCGTTTTTGCTTGTCCGCCACGTTGTAATAATAATAGTAATACGCATGCTCTTCTTCGATCTCGACCCGGTTAAGGACGACCCCCAGGATGTGGCCGTTGGCTTTCTCCAGTAAATCCTTAGCTCTGACGGCGATCTCCGGCCGGACGGTCCCGGCAGCGACCACCAGGACAATCCCATCCACCTTCGAAGCCAACACACAGGCGTCCGTCACCGCCAACACCGGCGACGCATCCAAAATCACCATGTCAAACCGTTCTTTCACCGTTTCCAGCAATTTATCCATCTTGGCCGAAGCTAAAAGTTCCGACGGGTTCGGCGGAATCGGCCCGCTGGTCATCAGGCTGAGCCCCGGCACTTCGGTAGGCTGAATCACTTGGTCCAGACTGAGCGATTCAACCATCAGATTGGTCAATCCTTGTCTGTTCTTTCCAAAGATCCGATGCTGCGCCGGCTTGCGCAAGTCGCAGTCGATAATCAGTACGTTTTTCCCGGCCTGGGCCATGGCCACCGCCGCATTGGCTGCCGTCGTGGACTTTCCTTCGCCCGGCCCCGAACTGGTAAACATCACCAGTTTCAGTTCTTCGTTAATCTTGGAGAACTGTAAATTGGTCCGAAGCGTCCGATAAGCTTCCGAAATGGGAGACTTCGCCTGCTCATGAACGATTAATTTATGTTCTGCCATGTTTACCTTCCTTAACGCATTTTATCGTTTGCGAAACACTGCATCCTTCAAAAATTTAAAGTCTACCGGTTATTGAAATAACGCTTTTTAACCTTATCCATAAACCCTTTTTCCTCTTCTTCTATGCCGAAATCGGGAATCGTCCCGAGTACCGGGAGACCCAGATAGTACTCGACATCCTCGGTATTGAGAATCGTTTTGTTGATATATTCGAGAACAAAGGCCAGCCCGGTTCCGGCAAACAGGCCTAAGAACGCGGCGATCATCACATTCAGCCGCTTATTGGGCTTGATAGGCTTGTCCGGAGCTACGGCCGCATCGACCACCTGCACATCGGTGGGCTGCATCACTTCGCTGATCCGGGCTTCCTCGTGACGTTTGGCCAACATGACGTAAATCTCCTGAGCCACGGTGGCATCCCGCATCACCCGGACCAACCCCAGTTCTTTGGCAGGAAGAGAGGTCAACATCTGTTCCTGTTCGGCGATAACGCGGTCAATGGCTTCCCGCTGCGCTTTGGCGGCTGCGATCTCCACCTCCGCCTGAATCCGGGTTTGTAACAGCCCTTGATAGACCTGATTCATGGAGGACGCCTCCGCATTGATGACCCGG
>JAKOSX010000268.1 GCA_029776595.1 Bacillota bacterium
ACGTTCGGCGATCCGGATGGCTGCCAGCATGCCCAGCATCACCGCTTCCCCATGCTTATACACGGTATACCCGGTTATACTCTCCAGACTGTGGCCGATGGTGTGTCCGAAATTGAGCAATGCCCGGATCCCCGTTTCCTTTTCGTCGTTCATCACTACGTCCGCTTTGATCCGGCAGGAACCGGCCACCACAAATGCCATCCAATCGGGATCCCGCTGCCGTATCCGATCCAATTCGGCAGTGACCAGCGAAAAATAATTCTCATCCAAAATAATGCCGTGTTTGATTACTTCCGCCATGCCGGCAGCCAGTTCCCGATCCGGCAACGTGCGAAAGGTCCCTACATCGCTGACCACCAACCGAGGCTGGTAAAAGGCGCCGATCAGATTTTTGCCGGAGGGATGATTGACGGCCACCTTACCGCCAATGCTCGAATCCACCTGGGCCAGCAATGTGGTGGGAATTTGCACCAGCCCGATTCCCCGCATATAAGTGGCAGCCACAAATCCGGCCAAATCGCCGATGACTCCGCCGCCCAAGGCGATCAGGACGGTCTTCCGGTCATACCGGCCTTCCACCAAAAAATCATATATTTTCGATGCTTCTTCAAGAGACTTATACACTTCGCCGTCGGGAACCCGGACGACGCCTGCCTCATATCCGGCTGCCGCCAATGAATCCAACAGCGGCTCCAGATACCATTGGGCCACCGTCGGGTTGGTGACCACCGTCACCCGGCCTTTCATTCCCTGCTCCTTAAGTAGCATTCCCGTTTTGGAAATTAAACCGTCACCGATGTAAATGTCATAATTTCTGCTCTGCTCCGCTAATTTAAGCGTAACCCGCTCCATCGCCCCGTCTCCTCTTCCGCCAATAGTCGATTATTTTCCGGCTGACTTCTTCCGGAGTGCCAGCCCCGGTATCCACCGTCACGTCAGCCTTGCGGTAAAATGCTTCCCGTTCAGCCAAGAGTTTCTTAATCCGCCCCAAGGGATCCGGATCATTCAGCAAAGGCCGCCCCGTTTGGCCTTGGACCCGCTGGAAAATGACTTCCGGTTCCGCCGTCAGTAAGACGATCAAGCTGTCGGGCCGAAAGACGCTGAGATTATCCGGATTTAACGGGAACCCGCCGCCGGTGGAGATCACTTTATGATCAACCTCTGCCAATTGTCGGGCAACCTTCGATTCCAGATGACGAAAATACGGCTCGCCGTAACGCCTGAAAATCTCCGGTATGTCCATCCCTTCCTGAATTTCGATCAACTGGTCCGTATCAATGAATTCATAATTCAATTGGGCCGCCACTTGCTTTCCGATGGTTGTTTTCCCTGTTGCCATAAAACCGATCAAAACGATATTCTTTCCCATCAACGACTCCTTAGCTCCTGCCGGTAAGCTTCCAGATTTCGCCGCACCTCGGCCAAACTGTCCCCGCCGAATTTCTCAAGCAGCGCCTCGGCCAACACCCATCCGGCCATCGCTTCGGCCACAACGGCCGCCGCCGGGACGGCACAGGTATCCGACCGTTCCACGCTGGCCGCTTCAGCCGCTTTCGTCACCAGGTTAACCGTAGGCAAAGGACGGTACAACGTGGGGATGGGCTTCATCGCCAGCCGGATCCGGATGGCTTCGCCGTTACTGATACCGCCCTCGATGCCACCGGCATGGTTGGTCTTCCGGTAATAGCCCCGCTCCGGTTCATAATAAATCGCATCATGCACCTGGGATCCGGGCAAACCGGCGGCTTCAAAACCCAAGCCGAAGGCAACGCCTTTAATGGCCGGAATGCTCATCAGCGCTCCGCTCAGCCGGGCATCCAGACGCCGATCCCAGTGGACATGGCTGCCCAATCCTGCCGGTACCCCGACAGCCACCACTTCCACAACCCCGCCCAGCGAATCCCCGTTTTGTTTGGCTCGGTCAATCTCGGCCATCATCCGGGGCGCCGCAGCGGGATCCGGCGTCGCCACCAATGAAGCTTCCGCATTGGCCCGATAAACCTCCCAGTCCTCGGGAATCTCCCGGGCTACTGCCTGTCCAATCTGAAGCACTCCGCTGAAAACGGCGATGCCGAACTGGGCCAACAATTGCCGGGCCATGGCGCCTACCGCCACCCGGGTCGCTGTCTCCCTGGCACTGGCCCGTTCCAAAATATTTCGAACGTCCCGGTGGCCGTACTTGAGGACACCGGCCAAATCGGCATGTCCGGGCCGGGGACGGGTCACCACGGCATCGATCCGGGTCAACGCCGGATCGGCGTCAATAACCACCGTATCCCCATGCCCGGCCCCCTCGACAGCCATGGCTTCCTGCCATTTTTCCCAGTCCTTATTGATAATCTGTAAAGTTATCGGCGACCCCAAGGTAACCCCGTGCCGGACACCGGAAAGGATCTTCACCCGGTCCCCTTCGATGGCCATCCGGCCTCCCCGGCCGTAACCCCGGCGCCGCCGGTCCATATCGGCCTGTAACGCCGCAAAGTCCACCGGCATCCCGGCGGGAAACCCTTCGATGATCGCAGTCAACGCCGGCCCATGAGACTCACCGGCGGTCAAAAAGCGTATCATGGTAAAAACTCCCTCATGTCAACATTTGTAATACATTATAATGGACTTTGGACCATTTCGCAATTGATTTGACGAATTATAACAAATACTCCCCCCCGGCGTCGCCCAGATAGCGGATGAGGGTTTTCAGCTCCGGAATCCGCTCTCTGTGGCACACCATCAAGACATCGTTGGTCTCCACGATCAAGAGATCGGACACGCCGAAGGTAACCACCGG
>JAKOSX010000269.1 GCA_029776595.1 Bacillota bacterium
CAACCGGTGAGCTATGACAAAGGTGGTCCTGTTCGTCATCAGCTGATCCATGCCCCGTTCGATATATTTCTCTGTCCGCGTATCTACGGAACTGGTGGCTTCATCCAGGATGAGAATGGGCGCTTTGGAGACGGCGGCCCGGGCAATGTTCAAAAGCTGGCGTTCGCCCTGGCTCAAATTGGCACCGTCGCCCTCCAATACGGTGTCATATCCCTCGGGCAATCTCTCGATAAATGCATGGGCACAGGCTATTTTGGCTGCTGTAACCACTTCCTCATCGGTGGCATCAAGTCGGCCGTACCGGATATTCTCCCGGACTGTCCCGGAGAACAAATGGGTATCCTGAAGCACCATGGCAATATTGCTTCGCAGCGAATCTTTCCGGATCCGCTTAATGTCAATGCCGTCGATGAGAATTTGTCCTTTGTCAATGTCATAGAACCGGTTGATCAAATTGGTTATGGTGGTCTTCCCGGCACCGGTGGACCCCACGAAGGCAATCTTTTGGCCGGGTTCCGCCTTGATATTGATGTTTTTGAGGACCACTTTGTCGGGGGAGTAGCCGAAAGTCACATCCTTCAACGTCACTTCCCCTTTGATGAGCCGAGCCCCTTCCACCCGGTTGGCTTCGGAACAGACGGTCAAGGCATCGGCGGGATCCGGCGTTTCCGGCGTCTCATCCATCACCTCAAAAACCCGTTCCGCTCCGGCCAAGGCCGAAAAGATCGTATTCATTTGCATGGACAATTCGCTGATGGGTCGCGAAAATTGCCGTGAATAGTTGGTAAAAATGGTCAGTCCGCCGATGTCGAAGTCGGAGATCAGACAAAGAATGCCTCCGACCGTGGCAGACAAGGCATAGCTGACCTGGCTCAGATTGCCCATCACCGGGCCCATAATACCGCCAAAGAATTGGGCCTTAATCTGCTTTTGGCGTAAATCGTCGCTGAGAATTTCAAACTCTTCCGTTACAGTTTTTTCATGGCAGAACACCTTGATGACTTTCTGTCCGGCCACCATCTCCTCAATGTAGCCATTGACAGCCCCCAGGGCCTGCTGTTGGTCTTTGTAGTATTTCCTGCTCTGTTTGCCGATCATCCCGCCGGCCCAAACCATCAGAGGAATCGTAACCATAATGACCAGGGCGAGAACCCAATGGGTGACAAACATCAGAATTACGGTCCCGGCCAAGTGTAATACGCCCGAAAAAACCTGCGGCAACGTATTATTGAGCATTTCGCCCACGGATTCCAAGTCGTTGGTAAAACGACTCATCACATCGCCGTGGGTATGTTTATCATGATATTTCACAGGAAGCCTTTGAATCTTACTGAACAGTTCTTTTCTGATCCGGACCAAAGCATTTTGGGAGACGCCGATCATAATGCGCTGCTGTAAATAGGTACAGATGACACCGGTCGCATAAATGCCCGCCATTATCAGGATCCCTGTCAAAAGATTACCCGCTTTTTCCGCAATCGTCCGCTGGGATACCAAATTGTTGATAATCGGCCGCAGCAGATAACTGCCACCCAGATTGGACAAGGTACTCACCAGCACACAGCCAAAAACGATGAAAATTTTCACCTTGTCCCGGCCAATATAAGCCAACAGCCGGTTCATGGTGACGCCCATGTTTTTCGGTTTACTGCCGCCCATACCTCCATGAGGGCCTCTCGGCCCGCCGAATCCTCCGGGCCTCATCCTGATATGGCTGGTTTTAAGCCCTCCGCCCTCCTTGGAATGGCTGGCGGATTTGCTCCCGTATCTCTGCAACAGCTCTTCTTTTCTTTTATCGCTGATCGTGCTCATGACGCCGTCACTTCCTTATCCATCTGCGAATAATAAATCTCTGTATACATCCGACAGGTTTGCATCAATTCCGTATGGGAACCGATACCCACAATCTTCCCGTCATCCATGACGATAATCTTATCCGCATCGATGACCGACGAAATGCGTTGAGCAATGATGATCTTGGTCGTCCCCGACAGTTCATTTTTGAAACTCTCCCTGATCCTGGCCTCTGTCGCAGTATCCACGGCGCTGGTGCTGTCGTCCAGGATCAAAATTTTCGGTTTCTTCAACAGCGTCCTGGCAATGCACAAACGTTGCTTTTGCCCGCCGGACAGATTGACGCCGCCCTGACCCAGCTCCGTATCATAACCTTCCGTAAATGAACTGACAAAACCATGGGCCTGGGCATATTGAGCCGCCTGACGGACCGCCTCTTCATCCGCATCTTCGTCGCCCCATTTCAGGTTCTCCATGATGCTGCCGGAAAAGAGGACATTTTTCTGGAGCACGATTCCGACGCCGTTACGGAGATGCACCAAAGAGTAATCTTTCACATCCACATCGTCCACCAACACTTGGCCTCTGTCCGCATCGTACAGCCTGGGAATCAACTGTACCAAGCTGGATTTTCCGGAACCGGTGGGACCGATGATCCCCACGGTCTCCCCCGGACTGATTACCAGGTTAATATCCTCCAGCACCCACTTTTCATTGTTTTTGTAGTATTTAAAGTAGACATGACGAAATTCGATTTTGCCGTCTTTGACCGTTGCCTCTTTTTTCACTGCCTGTTCATCCGTCAGGTCGATTTCGGTATTCATGACTTCATCGATGCGTTTGTACGAGGCAAGGGCCCGGGAGCCGTTAAGGATAACCATGGAGACCATCATCAGCGAGATGAGAATCTGCCCCACATAATTGATAAAAGCAGTCAACACACCGGCAGTCATGCCGCCCACGATCACCTGCTTCCCGCCAAACCAGACCACGGCCAGGGTGGTCACATTCATCGCCAGCGTCACCACAGGCATCGTAAAGATGACCACCCGCATGGCACTGACGGTGCTCTCTTTCAGATCCTGATTGGCCCGGGAAAACTTCTCCTCTTCAAAATCCTCCCGGACAAAGGATTTAACCACCCGGATATTGACCAAATTCTCCTGGGTGACGGCATTTAAGGCATCCAACTTCTTCTGCATGAGCCTGAAACGGGGAAAAGCAGTTTTCAAAATATAATAGACGGCCAGCGTCAATAAGGGAATGACGCAAAGGATAACCAAAGCCAGTTTCAAGTTTAATATAAACGCCATAATCAGCGCGCCGATCAGCATCCCGGGCGCTCTTAAAGCCAAGCGCATCAACATCTGGATCATATTTTGAACCTGGGTGATATCGTTGGTCAGCCGGGTGATCAACG
>JAKOSX010000028.1 GCA_029776595.1 Bacillota bacterium
AAACCATTTCCTAAGAACGCTCAATCTCCTTTTCGGGAGAGCGGGGGAACCACTTCTTTTGGGGTGAATCACCGTCAGGTGTAGGGTTACTCGACAATCCGAACCCGTCAGCTAACCTCGTAAGCGTCGTCAGAGAGGTATCATGGTATCTTTGTCGCTTTTTGCCGCCATGGCCTCTTTCGCTATGGCGTTTTATTTTGCCAAAAACTATCAAAGGAGGGATACACCATGATTAGAACCTGTTTATTAGGATTAGGTCGTACCGGTATGGTCATCGCGGAAGAATTACTTAAAGCCCCTGACTTCAAACTGATCACTGCCATGGCCAGGCCCAACAGTCCTAAAAAAGGGAAAGTACTGGCCGACTATATCCTGGGTGGAAGCCAACTAACGATCCAGAGCACCGACATACTGGCTGACGAAGTCCGCCGCCATCAATGGGATGTGGCCATCGATTTCACGTCGCCCGAGGCCACACTGAAAAATGCCCGAATCTTAGCCGAACATGGGGTCCCGATGGTCATTGGAACCACCGGGTTCAATACCATGGAAGTCTATGAACTGAAAAACCTGGCCCTTAAAAACCAGGTGGGTATGGTCTATGCACCCAACATTTCCTTAGGTATCAACCTGTTATTGACCATCGTCAAAACCATCAGCCGTTTGTTGCCGGACTATGATGTGGAAATTACCGAATCTCACCACAGACATAAAAAAGACTCCCCTTCCGGCACTGCCCTTAAAATCGCCCATGAAATCGCTGCAGTACGCAAACACAAAAACCATAAATACATCCACGGCCGAAAAGGGATGCATCTCCGGGATAAATCGGAAATCGGCATCCATGCCATCCGGGCAGGAGGCATCGTCGGCGTCCATGAAATCCTTTTCGCCGGAGAATCCGATGAAATCAAAATCACCCACCGCTCCTATTCCCGGAAGGTCTTTGCGGAAGGCGCGTTGCAGGCAGCCCGCTTTGTCATCAAACGCATCGGTTTCTTCAGCATGGAAGATGTGATCCGGGCGGAACTGGAACGGGAAGCCGTTTCCATGGAAGCGTCCGGCATTGCACCGCTGGATTATACGGGGGCATTGGAAGCATAAGGGTTGATGGCAGATGGAAACGGAAAGAGAAATAATAGAACTCATAAGTGTATAAAAAAACCGCTATACGAAAGATATGGCGGTTTTTTATGGTGAATATCCAATCCCCAATTGGACCTCTCCATCGACCCGCAACACCCCCGCATCCTCCTTAAACTCTGGCGCCATCACCCGGCAACGTTGGATAAAGGCTTCAAACGGGCCGGACTCTGGCCGGGACGACACCACGGCCAGCCAGGCGGTTCTGCGGCCGTCCGCTCTCAATTCCCTGCCCATGGCCATATCTCCGGTCAGTAGGGCGGGACGGCTACACCATAAGCCGATATAGGCATTTCCTTTCCGGGCAAAGAACCACCCGGCATCTTTTACTTCCTGATCCCATTGATCCGCAGGCCACCAGGCATGGGTAAATTGAACAGGATAAGTTGCAGGGATGTCGAAGATCGCCATCAGCATGGAATCTTTTTGCTTTAACGTAGATAAAACCCCGTTCCCGTTCCAATATCCCGGCCTGCTTTGGGATGCCTCATAGGATGCACCGGGATGATTGAGGAAAACATGGGTGTCATCTCCCAAGTTGATATCGCATAGATGTTCCTGAGTCCCGGGCTTGCCGGGCAAATACTCCTTCCCGCCTGTAGGCGACGGCACCGACACCGAACTTATGGCATAATCAGCCGTCTTTCGCAGCGTAATAACGGTTCCTCCCTGACGATACTCCAAAGCAATGGGCTGATCCAGCCACTGCTCAACCGAGGGAATCGTATAGCTTGAAGACGCCAGGAAAGAGACCCAAGGATTTAAACTGAGTTTCGCCCTGGGCGTAACATAGGCCAGAATGGCCTGAGTACCGCTGTTTCGCGGATATAAGGCGCCATCACGGTAAACTCTGCCTTGGGGCCCTGAGACGACCCCGTCAAAACTATGCTGCGCCAGCTGAATGAGGATCGAATCGACTAATTTCCCGGCACGCCTGCTTATGTCCGAATCATCCGCAAAATCCACCAGGTTGAGCAGGCCGCCTAAGGTAATCGGTACATAGGCACTGCTCAAAAACTCCTCAAACCCTTCCAGCTCCACCCGGCTTAACCACCGGTTAAGGCGCTCTTTGGCGATCCGTGCTTGCTCCTTCCCCTTTCGCCCACTGCGTTTAAACCGTTCCTCGGGAAACAGATTTCCGGCCAGCAATTGACACGCATGGAACAACAGCTGATGGTTTTCACTGTTCATCGACATGGCATCAGTGCCGCTCTCATCGGTCCAATAGCGGAAATCAAGCACAGTCTTTCGAACCCTCTGTTGTTCTTCAGGAGTTAGAACACCCATCCGGTATAAACGTAAGATTGCCGAGAGATAAAAGTCCGAACAATCCGCCCGGCTGTCGATCCGGGCCAACTCCGTTTTGAGGATCTGATCCTTTTGGGTGAGTTTTTCGCCTAAAACCGCCTTGATAATCAAGCCATAAAGGGATTTCTGCTCCTTTGCCAACAACCGGCGAAGATATTCCTGCCGGTACCCGGAAAGGGTATCCGCTGTAATCGAAGGTTGATACGGAAAACAGCGGGGATTCTCCACCTTCCGCGCCAGCACCGTTTCATCCAGATTGACCACCAGTTTCATTTGAAATGGAGTCTCCCATTCGCCGAAGGAAAACAATCGCTCTCCGGCAGCCCAACGTCGTTTTTCCTTCCCAAACTGAACGGCTACATCGACCGGCGCCGGTTTTGCCGCTTCCAAAGTGCCATTGGAATTAAACTTCACCGAGTAAAGCCACTGTTCCGCTTCGAAGAACGCTTCCGTTTGCTCATTGCCAAAAAGGCCCGCTTCAACCTGCTCTGCCCCGTCAAGAATTTGGAGGCCAAAAAGTTGGGGCGTATTCCGGGCACCCAAATCCCATTGCCGGACGATCACCGGATTGACGCCTGCCTCCAGCGGCAGCACAACATCGACAAACGCCGGCTTTGTCCCGGACGCTTGAACCCGTTCGGCCACCAGACGGCCGCGGCACCAGACTTGGGTCTTACCCCGGGTTGACCAGAGCCTGGCTTTCACTTTGGTTGCAGCCGGAGCCGCCAGATACGTCAAACCGTAAAAATCCGAAGCAGTCAGGTTATAAAAGAAACGATAGGTTTCGACAAAGATATTTTGCCCGCCGCTGTACAATTCCCAGGCATCACCGGAAGAGGTTATCCTGGGTACCCGTTCCTGTTTGATAAATTCCGGCGGCCTGAGACGCGAAAGCAGCCATATCCGGGCCTGCTTCTCATTTCCCAAGTCTTGATGGACGGGACTAAGGAGCGGCCCCAGCGTTTGCCAGGTTCTCACAAAACCTTGTTGATCCAGTTTAAAGGGGATGAATCGCTCCTTTTCGACATCCCGGTCAGGTACATTGGCCAATTGCTCTCCTAAAAAGAACAGATCGATACAGTCAATCCGACCATACTCCCCCTGATTTCTATATCCCGCAATTTTGATTTTATCTCCCCGGGTCAATCGAACCCGGGTAACCTTCCGGCTGACTAAATTGTCGGGACCGGTGCCGTCATTGTCAAAATCCCGGCAGGCCTTCCAGTTATCGACCCATTTGGAACCACACCAAAGTTTAAAGCCGCTAACGCCGTCTGATTCATCGAAATAAT
>JAKOSX010000005.1 GCA_029776595.1 Bacillota bacterium
CATAAACCCCAGGGAAAATTCCCGGATATTCCACGGTCGCTTCAAAGGATATGCCCTGGGTCCCATTCCATCCAACCCCATACTCCAACGGCGGTTGGACATTCATCTCCGCTTCCTCGGAAACGTCGGCCTCGTTCGCCGGATTTTCCGTTTCCCGGACGGCATCGGCCTCTTCCGCGATAGCCACATACAATACATACGGATACACCATGCCGGTGACAGTCACTTGATTTTCGCCGACTGTTACCGACGGGATCCCGACACGGAAATACCCGCCTTTAAGCCGATTAATTGCAGGAAGTTCATCATCCAGTCGTAATGGGGCCTCCAAGGAAAGCCTTTGGGAAATTTCCTCCTTAAACGTCGGCGCAACGATCAGATCATATTCGCATTGAATACTCATACCAAACCTCCTATCACGATTTTTAACATTAACTACGGTTTATCGTCATGATTCAATATCAACCACCTCCCAAGCATCCTTGTGGAAGGAATATTACTCCAATAATTGGTATGATGTCTTTCCGGTTTTTAGACCCGCAATAAAAAAAACTGTCATCGCTGACAGTTTGCACCCTTGAAAGAGAATATCCCTTTTACCTAAAGATCTTTCAGTCTGCTTCCGGGCATCACCGCAAAGGCATGGGGCACCAGTTGAGAAAGGGTATTTTCCAACGGCGTCGGCCGGCAAATGACCGTTCCCGGAAAATGATGCCGTTTCAAATAATCAAAATAATCAACCCATCCCTGATTATCCCGATAATACAACTTTCGGTTTTCCCCTTGCTGCGTCCATTCCACCCGGGTTAAAAAGAGCTCCGGAAAGTAACGGGCCGAACGATAATGAAGCGCCCTCAAGATTTTGCATTCCCGGAATGAAACGTGCCGTCCCTCGGCGCCGCCCCACTCCCAGCCGTTCGTAACCACCATTGGGAAAACTCGGTGCATCGTGGCTTGGTTCAATTTGGGAAGCAACCGCCAATAGGCTTTCAGAACCGCTTCGATATCCTGATTATCCCGGCAAATGGGTGGCTCCGCCAATATCCACCGGCCATAGGAACATATCTCTGCCAACTCTGCAAACGCGATCCGATTATTAAGCCGCTTAAGATCCGGAACCACGGTAATAACTAAAAAATCAAATTGACCTTTGTTGAGCCCCTTCAAAACCGTACGTAAAAATTTGCTTTGAAGACCACGCCATTCCTGCGGAATATTTCGCAAATCCAAACCATATTTAATCCCCGGCAATGTCTTTAATGAGGCAATGAGCCGTCGCTGGCAGGACCTCTTCGTCAATATAGCCTCCCAAACTTCACCATCAGCGCCAATCCCATGGTAACTCTCTTCCGAAACAACTTCTTTACAATCCAGTTGCCCTGTGGAGGTTATCTCCGCCCATGAATGAAATGTTGCCGAAAAGAACGGAGAGGTTGACGGAACATCTTCCCAAGCAAACAACGCCTTTTCAGACAGCATCAGCTTCATGCCGGGGAACAATTTTTTTCTGGGATTGCCTTGACCGGCAATACTCTCCCACGCACTTGGCGCCACTCCGAATTTTTGAGAAATGGTCTCAATGCTGTCATATTTTTTTACCGTATAGATGGTACGCCCGGATTTTCCGGTCAATTGCCGTAATGCGGAAATAACCTGCTTGCCGGCAATACCGTCAATACGGAGCTTAAAGGTTTTTTCGGCTAAGATCACCGCTTCTTCGGTCAGAACGCCAAAATATCCGTCAACCTCGCCAAAATAAAAGCCGCCTTGCAACAACAGTTTCTGGAGTTCCCGCACATCGTTGCCCCGGCAGCCGTACCGTAACACCCTGTGCCCCAGCGGAAGTTGGTCCACTGTCACCAAACGCCATGCCATGTTCATACCTCCGACTATTACTGTATGAAAAAGGCATATCCTGCGTGCATGCTACCTTGCTCCGATTTTCAAAAAACAATTGACAGCGGACTGCAACGGTTATAAAATTAAGTTTAATATCTACCTTTAAACCCGATTATTTTTTTAACGTTTTATATGTCATACAATATAACTATATCACGGAAACCAGCAATCATGAGATGAATGGAAAGGAGTTGGCCATATGCCTAAAGTAGCTATCTATGATACGACCTTACGCGATGGCGCACAGGGCGAAGGCGTATATTTCTCGGTTGAGGATAAAATCCGAATCGTCAAACAACTGGATACTTTGGGAATCGATTATATCGAAGGAGGTTGGCCGGGCTCAAACCCAAAAGATTTCGAGTTTTATAAAGCGGCCACTTCTCTCCGGCTCAACCATGCCAAACTGGCCGCCTTCGGAAGCACCCGTCGGTTCCAAAACCGTCCTGAAGAGGATAAAACCCTCAATGACCTCTTGGCAACCGGTACACCGGTGGTAACCATCTTCGGGAAGAGCTGGGATTTACATGCATTGGAAGTCTTAAAAGTCAGTTTGGAAGACAATCTGAAACTTATCGAAGACTCCGTGGCTTATCTGGTCTCCCACGGGCGGGAAACCATCTATGATGCGGAACATTTCTTTGACGGATACAAAGCAAACCCGGACTATGCCATTGAAACTTTGAAAGCCGCTCTGCGCGGCGGAGCATCAACATTGGTCCTCTGCGATACCAACGGAGGGACCCTCCCTCTGGAAGCCTTGGACATTTTCAAACGGGTGGCTTCTCTGATCGACGCGCCCCTCGGCGTCCATTTTCACAACGACACCGGAGTGGCGGTTGCCAATACCATCATGACGGTTCAGGAAGGTGCCGTCCATTTTCAAGGAACCTTTAACGGTTACGGCGAACGGTGCGGAAACGCCAATCTTTCCGCCATCATCCCAACGCTCTTGTTAAAGTTGGGTTATGATGCCACTGCCAAAGAAAACCTTCACCTCCTGACCCAAACGTCCCGTCTCATCTCCGAACTGGCCAATCTGCACCACGACGAACGCCAGCCCTATGTGGGCGCCTCCGCCTTCGCCCACAAAGCCGGGACGCATCATGACGCTTTGATCAAAAATCCGCTCAGCCTCGAACACATCCGTTCAGAACAGGTCGGCAACGTGCGCCGTTTTCTCCTGTCGGATCAAGCCGGCCGAAGCACGGTGCTGAATAAAGTCAAAGAATTTGTACCGGAGACGGAAAAGAATGATCCGAAAGTCGTCAATCTAACCAATCAATTAAAAGAATTGGAAAATATCGGATATCAATTTGAAGCCGCCGAAGGCTCCTTCGACTTACTTATTAAAAAAGCGTTTAATCTTTATGAAAAAGCTTTTGAGCTGGAAGGTTTCCGGATCATCGTCGAAAAGCGGGGCGGCGATCAACCCGTATTGGCGGAAGCCACGATTAAAGTGAACGTCGACGGGGAACAAGAAATTACCGCCGCAGAAGGCGACGGGCCTGTGAACGCGCTGGACCAGGCCATCCGGAAAGCACTGCTCCGCTTCTATCCCGAAATCAAAAATATCAGCCTTATCGACTTTAAAGTCCGCGTCTTAGAGGAAAGTCGAGGCACTGCGGCTAAAGTTCGGGTATTGATCGAAAGCACCGACGGCGAAAGAACCTGGGGGACGGTGGGCGTCTCGGAGAACCTG
This sequence comes from Bacillota bacterium, assembly GCA_029776595.1. Taxonomy (GTDB): domain Bacteria; phylum Bacillota; class UBA4882; order UBA8346; family UBA8346; genus JAKOSX01. The sequence goes on from JAKOSX010000005.1 coordinate 3,602, forward strand.
ATCGAAGCTTCCTGGCAGGCGCTGGTCGACAGTATCGAATACGGAATTCTTTACAAAAAAGAAAAGCCCCCGGAAAACGAGGCTTAATCAGACAAAAGGCGCGAGGTATGAAACTACAGTTGACAGTTCTTCTTTTTTCGGGTACACAGTTCCCAGTGCACAGTGTACAGCTTCATCCTGATATGAAGCCCTAGGTCTTGAGTCCTAGGTAATTTTCACCAACACCACGCCCAATCCAAAGCCAATGATAAACCCAAAGCCGGTCCAAAGAAGACCGGCGATTTTTTTGGCCATGGGCAGCAACTCTTGAATCACCAGAAAAATCATGGCCCCTCCGGCAAATCCCAACGCCAGCGAAGCCGCCCATCCCGAAATCTGTCCAACGAAAGCCCCGATCATGGCTCCCACCGCCATTGGAACTTCAACCAGAAACAAGGCAACCACAATTTTGAAAAACCGGACTTTGCCCAGTTTCAAAGCGGAAGCCATGACCATCCCCTCCGGAATATTATGAAGGGCCATCAAAGCGCCAAGTCCGCCCCAATATTGAATATGAGGATTGGCAATGAACATGGTTCCGAGGGCGACCCCTTCCGGAAAATTATGCGTTCCGATACCCATCCCCATGAGCAGTCCCAGCTTGGTGCTTTTGGAAAAGCGCCGCCGTGCATACCAGGGAAACAAGCGCATCATGGCCTCAAAATAGCGGATTATGATAACCCCCAGCCCCGTACCGAGAAGGGCCGGCATCCACCCTCCGTAGTACAAAGCTTCAGGCCATAAATCCAGCAAAACCACTGCCACCATGATTCCTCCGGAGAAGCCCATTAATCCGCTTTGTTTAACCGGGCCTTCTCCGAACCGGTAAATAACCAATCCCCCGAAAACCGTTCCGGAAATGCCCACTAAGAACCCGATTACCGCAGCCAATAGAATATCCATAACGTCACTCCCGTACCATTGTATGCCAGACTTTTGGCGGGATATGATGGATATTCTCCGGCCAAACTATAACCGTCGCAATAAGCTGCCTATGCATAAGTTTATGCGACACCTTTTAATTTTAGGGGGAATTCACTTGAATCAATGGCTGCCTTTCATCATGGCTGCGTTGGCAGGCGCACTCATGGCCGTTCAAGGAACATTCAACAGTATTCTGTCAAAAATCATTGGATTATTGGAGGGGACTTTCGTGGTCCATCTCATCGGAACCGTCGCCGCAGGCCTGATTATGTTGGTCATGGGGAACGGCCATTTTAACAAAGCGGCTCAAGTTCCATGGTATAGTTGGCTCGGTGGCTTAATCGGGGTGATGATCATTGTCGGGGTGGCCGTCAGTATTCCCAAATTAGGCGTAGGAATGGCCACCACCGCCATAATTGCAGCCCAATTGCTTACAGCATATCTGATTGATCATTTTGGCTGGTTTGGAACGGAACCCATCGCATTTAACTTTTGGAAAGCCGTCGGGATTATCCTCATCGCTACAGGGGCCAAAATCTTGTTGCATTGACATTTACCCCTCCAGTAGCTGCTTGATAACCTCCCGAACCTTGGTATCATTGAACGGCTTAACAATAAAATTGCAAGCTCCCGCCTCAATGGCTTCTAACACCAAGGCTTTCTGTCCCATTGCCGAACACATGACAATCTTTGCTTTGGGATCCAGAGCCCGGATGGCCCGGACAGCCTGGATACCATCCATTTCGGGCATGGTAATATCCATCGTTACCAAATCCGGGTGGCATTCCTGATATTTTTGAACGGCTTCTTTACCGTTGGTCGCTTCCGCAACCACCTCATAACCCATGGACTGTAAAATATTTTTCAGCATCATCCGCATGACTGCAGCATCGTCTACGATCATAATCCGTTTAGCCATCCTGATTCTCCTTTACTATCTTCCCGTTATCGACGATGATAATATTCCGGCAATATCTGAGCTAAAATTCGGATGAGGCTCTCTAAAATTTCACCGATCTGATGGGCTTGACGAATCGCCTCTTCCTGCTCGGATTTTCTTGCCAGAGTTAACGCCTGAAAATCCAGGGCGCTTAATGACAGTTGTCTTTTAATATTGCTCAAAGCCTCGATAATATGAATCAAATGATCCAAGCGGTTACGGCATTCATCATAATCCTCAAACATCCGGCCTACCCCCTGGCCTATATTATGTCGGCCGGGAATTAAAAGAAACCGGTGAAACCGGTTAAATATGCCTTCCAAATGTTTGGGATTTCACTTGGATTTCAGTTTAATTTAAATAAAAAACACCGACTGTCGCGAGGCCGGCCTGGTTTCTTAGCTTTATAATAAAAGCCGCCCTCCGTGGCGAACAATCAGCTTCCTTGCCTACTTCGTTATATGTATCGGACGGACCCGGCCTCTCCTGAATGAGTCTAAAGTCCTAAATCAACTCTTCATAAAGGGCCTTGGTTTTTTGGGCAATCTTATCCCACCCGAAATGGTCTTCCACCCGTTTTCGTCCTGCTTCCCTGAAGCGGGCGGCCAGTTCTGGATCTTCGGCTACCCGGCGAATAGCCGAGGCCAACTGTCGAGGATCGTCCGGCTGGACCAAAAGTCCGGTCTCCCCGTCGACCACCACTTCTTTAATCCCTCCCACCCGGGTTGCCACCACCGGCGCTTTGCAAGCCATGGCTTCCAGATTGATAATGCCGAAGGGCTCATAAACAGAGGGGCAGACAAATAAAACGGCATGACTGTAGAGTTGAATCACGTCCTGCTTGGGGACCATCCTGTTCATCCATTTAATCCTAGGATTTCCCTGGATCTTCCCGCACAATTCCTGCTCAATTTGGGGCGTATCCGGAGCACCGGCACACAACACCAAATGCAAATCGTTTTCAGGAAGACTGTTAAACGCCTCCACCAATTGAAAAATCCCCTTTTGCCGGCTGATTCTTCCCACAAACAGAATATAAGGATAATCGATACCTTCGGCATCTAAAAAATTCCGGTCCGCTGTCGGCCGATATTCTTCAAGGTCGATACCGTTATGGATCACCGCCACCCGTTCTTCCGGAACCGCGTAATGCTTTAGAATGTCCCGTTTCATCTCCTCAGAAACAGCGATCACCCGATCCGCATGTTCGACCGTATTCCGTTCGATCCATGAACTTATTGTATAACCGCTTTGTAGTTGCTCCTCCTTCCACGGCCGAAGAGGTTCCAGGCTGTGCATCGTCACCACCAGCGGGATCCCGTATAGATATTTGGCTAAAAATCCGGCAAAGAATGTATACCAGGTATGGCAATGAATCACTTCCCCGGTGACGGGCTCACGGTTAAATGCCAAATTGACAGACAAGGCATGAAGCACTTTCGTAAACGGCAAGGAACCGTGTTTCAACTCATCCCAGCCTGGATATCCCCGAACGGCCGGATTGGTTTCGTTTTGCCGCTGATCCCCGAACGCCCGGACTTCCACTTCCATGATCCGCGCCAAATACCGGGATAAGTAATCTACATGTACCCCTGCCCCGCCGTATATATACGGAGGATATTCATTGGTGAACAGTGTGACTTTCATGAAAAACTCCTTTCAGTGTTTAGTCTTGGATACCGGTTCACAGTGCACTGTTATACATAACTGTCAACTGTCATTACACTTTCTCCACCAACCGCTTCAGCCCGTTTTTGGGGATAACTGCCCAATCGGGGCGATATTTCAGCTCATAATCCAATTCATAGACGACCCGTTCCAACTGGAAGAGTTCCAGCAGTTTACGGCTTACCGCCGGTTCAGGCAGCCATTCCCGGCCGCAGGTTGCACAATAACCCTCCCAAAACCTGTCGGCCAGTTGGCCTTCCAATGTTTCTCCGTCGGTCAAATCCATCCCGTGAATGCGGTAACTGAAAGAACGCAGCATGGACGCCACATCTTTCAAAGGTGAATCGTAACACCCCCGCTCATGAATGGGTTTCAACGGTTCACCTTCGAAATCAATCAGCAACCAACCGGAATCGGTTTTCAATACCTGCTCCAAATGGAGGTCGCCGTGAATCCGGAAACAATATCCCAGATCACATCCAGTCAAAGCCTGTTTCACCTTTTTTAGTTTGTCTGCGGCAACACCCGCTTCAGCCGTCAATTCTTCGTTAAAGGTAAGGAAGATGAAGTTTTCCAGATTCTCAACTTTTTCCGCCAACATCTCTGCAGTAAAACGGAGAAAACGATTCTCTTCACGGCTGATCTGGGCCAGCTCCCGGTGAAACTCACCGAGAGTTCTCCCCAATGCGACGGCTTCATGGAACAATGCTTCGCGATCTGCCACCAAACGCCGACACACTTCCCAGCCGCTGCCGTGATGGGATACCCATTCCTGCACCATGGCCAATGTATAGTGATGGCCGTTGGATGATTGATAAGATAATGAGCCGTACACTTTCGGAACGATTCCGGCTTTTTTCCGACTTAATGCCCGGTTCAATCCCAACTCCGGATTGATTCCGGGGAAAACCAGGCGGTAATTTTTGATTAAAAAACGTTGGGAAACAAAGAGGAGAGAATTGCTGGATGAACCGTGCAAACGGCCTTGAGCAGGCAGGACCCACGGTTCCGAGGAGAAGATAAACCAGCCGGAGGCCGTCTCATACACTTGCTCCAGAAAACCTTGTTGGAATAGCGACCAATAATACGGGGAATGGACTCCGTCGAAAAAAGAATATCCGCCTTTGACAAAGAGGGGTCGTTCTTCCCTTTCTCCCCGGACAGCCCATAACGGTATAAAATAAAAAAAACCAGCAGCTTCCGGTGGAGATGGGGTTACGGAGAACAAAAGCAAGCATAACCGGTGGTCGCTGAGCGTATCCGGTTGAAAAGTCAATATATCTTCGAGCGTTAACTCGCCGGAATGCCCCCGATGGGAAAACCATCGCTCCGAGGCAAAAAAAGCCGGTTCCAAGCGGGCGCAGGCATTGCTTAACCGGGTATCCGTCACAGGCTTCCAGAACACCAAAGACCTCCGTCAGTACAAACCTTGGTATAATTGACAATAGGTTCACGGTTCACGGCACACAATTCACAAACAACCAGTTACTGAAATCATGTACTGTGCACTGTGTACCATGTACCACCCGACTTCACTTTTAAGCCTGTTATTATATTTTCTTTCCGGCAAAAATTTGATTCATTCGCTCGCTATATTGTCCGGGCTGGGTATAGATGGTTAAAGGAGGTAAAACTTGCAAACCGGGTTTCCCGCCGGGGCGGGCTTCCAGCAGCACCAGGTTGCTTCCGGCATCAGGATAGGAGTATACAAAGCAAAGCCGCTTCGGCGTGAGATGATGTTGAATCATGACAGTGATCAATTCCGCCAGCCGCTCAGTGGGATAAATCGCCGCCACCCGGCCGTTCCCTTTTACCAATCGGGAAGCGGCCCGGACCCAATCCTGAAGGGTACAGGCCACTTCGAACTTGGCCATGGCCAAGGCTGGATTTTCGGAAACAACCCCCGCTCCGGCCGGATAATACGGCGGATTGGTCACTACCCAATGAAATCCGTTGACCGGCAACTGACGGTGAATTTCCCGTAAATCCCCTTGGATAATGGTAATCTGATTTTCGAGCCGGTTCAGTCGAACGCTTCGCCGGGCCATGTCCGCCAACTCCGGTTGAATTTCCACCCCGGTCACCCGGGATACGCGGTCCTGGCCCGCCAATAACAGGGGCAATACCCCGCTTCCCGTTCCCAGATCAACAATGGTCTCCGACGGTTTGGGACGGATAAAGCCGGTTAATAAGAACGCATCCAATGTGAATTTAAAAACAGCCGGATTCTGAATGATCTGTAAACCCTGATAGCCCAAGCGGTCAATCCTCTCTCCGGGCTTTAAAACAATATTTCCATTGGTCACCGCTTTACTCCTGAACTATACACAGATTATCATTAACAACGGACTCTTTGAATATTGGCCCCCAAATTCCGAAGCTTTTCGTCAAAACGCTCATATCCCCGGTCGATATGATGGACGCCGGACACCTCGGTCACTCCGTCAGCCACCAGGCCGGCAATGACCATGGCCACCCCGGCCCGGATATCCGTGGCTTCAACCGGGGCTCCGCTCAACCGTTCCACGCCGCGGAAGATGGCCGTATCCCGTTCCACCTTTATCTCCGCCCCCATCCGACGCAACTCATCCACATACCGGAAACGGTTGTCGAAGATGGTTTCCCGGATAATACCCGCGCCTTCCGCCTGAGATAACAACACACCGAAGGGCGCCTGGAGATCGGTGGCAAACCCGGGAAACACTGCCGTATCCACATCGACCGCTTTCATCCGGCGGTTGGCCCGGATCAAAATATCCGTATCCCCTTCAGTTATTTCAGCGCCGGCTTCCCGCAATTTGGCGATGGGAATCCGCAAATGTTCGGACAAGACATTGGTCACCAACACCTCGCCGCCGGCAGCCGCCGTTGCGATTAAAAACGTCCCGGCTTCAATCCGGTCAGGAATGGGCGAATGTTCACAACCGTGAAGTTCCTTAACCCCCTCGATCCTTATGGTATCCGTACCCGCCCCGCGGATTTTTGCCCCCATGCTGTTCAGCAAAATGGCCGTATCCACGATTTCCGGCTCTTTCGCCGCATTTTCCAAAATAGTCACACCGTCGGCCAAAACCGAAGCCAACATCATGTTGATGGTCGTGCCGACGCTGCACTTATTAATATAATAGTTGGCGCCTGTCAGACGGCTGGCTTTGCAAATCATAAACCCATGTTCCACCGAAACTTCCGCACCCAACGTCTGAAAACCGCGCATATGCAAATCGACAGGGCGGGAGCCGATCTCATCCCCGCCCGGCAATGCGACTTCAGCCTGGCCCACCCGCCCCAGCAGGAGTCCTGCCGTGTAAACCGACGCCCGGATCTTGCGGACCAGTTCATACGGGGGCTTATGATCAACAATGTCTTTGCCGTTGATATAAACACACCTTTCCCCGAACCGAACCTGAACCCCGGTGCTCCGCAGGATCTCCGCCATGGTATATACATCGCTGTTAGATGGAATATTGCTTAAACAAACATCCTCTTTCCCCAAAGCGGCGGCAGACATCAATGCCAAAATACTGTTTTTGGAACCGCTGATTTCAACCGTTCCCCGAAGTTTATTCCCTCCGATCAGAACCAACTTATCCCCCATCAAATCCCTTCTCTCTCCAGATAGTCATGAACCAATTCATCCAGAATCTGATCCCGTTCCAACTGTCTGATCATTAAGCGGGCATTCTGATGATTGGTGATATAGGTCGGATCTCCGGATATTAAGTAACCGACAATCTGGTCGAGGGGATTGTAACCGTTTTCCCGAAGCGCACGGCAGACATGTCTCAAAATCGCGGAAACTTCGTTCTTGGATGGTAATTGCGCCGCAAACTCCCGGGTATCGTCCATATGCAAACTCATAATATGTATCCCCCTTCGCAACCTCCTGGAATCCATCCCATTCGGGCCGTTTGCGCCTTATTTTTTCCAAATTGCCGGAAATAATCCGTTGACACATCCTTCAGGCGGCTGCTGCCAACACTGAATCATGCAACGCTCTATTATTAGACATCCACACCGAATCCCCTTTTAAATTCTTCCGGTTTTTATTAAATCTCGGGAACAATTTATCGAATAATAAAACAAAAAAGAGGACTGTGACGTCCTCTTCTCAAGCGCATTGCAATTGTTTGCGGAACCAGTCGCCGGAAACTTTCTCTTCTTCCAGCAAAACGTCGCAGATTTTCCGGATGAACGGTTCTTTATCGCGTAAAATATTTCTCACGCGGGTTTGCTGTTCTTCCAAAATCTCTTTTAAAGCTTCATAAATCCGTTCCTTACCGACCAAATCTTCCTGGACAATTCCCAATTTGGACAGGCCGGTTAAAATCAGCTGTTTGCCGATGGAAGTCGCCTGTTCAAAATCATTGGAAGCCCCGGTACTCCAGTTATGATAGATCAATTCTTCAGCCAAAGCACCACCCAGGCATATGGCTATCTGATCTTCAAGATACCCTTTGGTATACAGATATTGCTCCTGTTCTTGGGCTTGGCGCATGAATCCCAGGGCTTTGCCTCTGGGGATCACCGTCAAAGTGGCCACCGAGCCTGGTCGGACCGTTTCACTGACCAATGCATGTCCGATTTCGTGGACGGCAACCCGTGTCAATTCTTCCCGGTCCACTTTGCGTTCGAGTTTCTCCCCGAGCATCACTTTGTCAATGGCTTCCCGGATATCATCCATCTCAATCTGGGTCCGTTCTTTCCGATAAGCCAAGATGGCCGCTTCATTGATGAGGGACTCCAGATGCGCTCCTGAAAATCCAAAGGTGTCTTTGGCCACTTCATCCAGATCAACTCCGGCAGCCAAAGGTTTTCCTTTCGCGTGAATGTTCAGAATATGCATCCGTCCTTCCCTGTCGGGAAGATCCACTTTCACCTGGCGGTCGAACCGCCCCGGCCGAAGGATGGCCGGATCAAGCATATCCGCCCGATTCGTCGCGGCAATCACCACAATATTCACGCTCTCCTCGGGCTTAATCCCGTCCATCTCCACCAACAACTGGTTCAATGTCTGGTCATATTCCAAATGGGAGCTGTGACTGCCCCGTTTTCCGGCGATAATTTCAATTTCATCAATGAAAATGATGGCACTTTGTTTATTCATTTTCGTTGCAAGTTGCCGGGCTTTATTGAACAATTGCCGTACCCTTTGGGCACCCACACCGGCATAGAGCTCGACAAATTCGCTTCCGGAGGCCGATACGAACACCGAATCGGTATAATTGGCCGCAGCCTTAGCCAACAGCGTCTTTCCGGTTCCGGGCGGTCCGGTCAAGAGAATCCCTTTAAGCGGCCGGATCCCCAACTGTTGCACGGTTTCCCGGTCTCGCACAAAATCCAGAGCTTCGAGAAGCTCCCGTTTGGCAACTTCCTGCCCTCCGATGTCGTCAAATCGGACGCCGGTATCGACCCGCCCCGCGGACGGATTGCCGACGAATTCAAACTGATTGCCCATTTTGCCCTGAGTGAGCAAATAAAGAACGAGCAACGCCCCGCCGATTAGGAAAAGAGGCGTCAGATCAATTCCCCGGCTGGTTAAAAATACCGCCGTTCCAAGAGTTATACCAATTAAAAGCTCACGATAACGCATCATATGGAACCACCTCCCGAACCCGTATCATTGAACGTCACCCAACGGGACGTCCGGGGGACGGCTTGGTACAGAAAATGGGAACCTTCTTCAAGCTGAACATAGACATATTCTTCAGTTAAATAAACCTTGCTTGTCACGCCATTCCCCTTCAAATTATCCAAAGCGGATTTCAACTGGATGTAATGGCCGGAAGCCAATGCTTCTTCCAGATAAAACGATAGGTCGTAATGAACTTTTTCGAGGCGCTGGTTGGGATTGCTTTGTATCACAAACGATGTCACCGGTTTATGATGATACCGTTCGACTTTCGCCTTAACAAACTCCAATAATTCCTTAAGATCATCCGTCTGTTTTAACGTCAGTTCAACCGCAACTCCGTTCTCAACCGGTCGCACCGCAAAATGCCGGATTTGACCCTTACTCAAAATCTCCTTCTGAAGTGGTTCGTTAACTTTCCATTTTGTATTTAACGCCTGCCCGCCGAATAAAAGTGCCAGCGTACAAGCGAAAGCGGCCACTACCATCCACGTCTGAAGATTTTTAAAATACTTCATCGGCATCTTCCTCCTTAGTTAACATAAAAAATTTTAACACAAAAAAATATCGCCTTGTATAGGCGATTGCTGGAACAAAAGTTTAGGTATGAGGCGTGTTATAGTTGACATTTTACACTTGACAGTGGACAGTTCTTTCCCGGGTACACAGTACATAGTTCACGGTGCACAGTGCATAGCTGCATCCTAATATAAGGTCCTAGGTCTCGGGTACTAGGTCCCAGGTTCTGGGTTATGGAAGGAACGCTAACGCGTTCCTTCCTAGAACCAGTGCCTAGCACCTAACACCTAGAACCCAATGCCATTTTTCCTTTACACTTTAAAACTGTCAACTGTCCCAACTGTCAACTGTAAACTAACTATTAGACCCAGGGCCTATTACCCAGTCCCTATTGAATAACCGGCAGACGTTTCTCCTTGAGTACCTGATTCAATAATGTCAAATCATAGATCTTCTCCAAATGGGGTTTATCTTTTCCCAAAAAACCCAGGCGGTAAGCACGGTCCGCTGAGATGAAGAGGGTCTTCATTGCCGGATCCCAGGTTAACTCAAACCGGCTAAACGCCTGTTTGATGATGTTCTCCGGCAGAGAAGCACTGGTAATGGCATGCAGCTCCCGGTTTAACATTTTTTGATAACGCTCCGGATCCCCATTGATGCGTTGGGTTAATTCCACATGAGCTTTCAACCATTTCTTGACCAGCCCGGGATAATTCTTCAGAAATTTCTGGGACACGATAATATTGGCGGTAACAAACTGCCCTTTATCCCATAAACTGCGTTCATCCACATAGATCACGCCCCGGGCCTCCGCGACCAGACGGCTGACCCATGGTTCTACGGTCCATGCGCCGTCGATCTCTTTCCGTTGCAAAAGATTCAATTGATCCGGATTGGGCACCGGTAAAACATGGACTGTCCCGCCTTGCTGCACCGGTTTCAGTCCATGGGACATCAGATAATATCGTAAAGCCACATCCTGGGTGTTTCCTATCTGCGGTGAGGCCAGTTTCAGGCCGCTCAATTGCTTGGGCGACGTGATCCTCAGATCGGAACGCAATACCAGCGAAGCTCCGCCGCTGGCCGCACCGGCCACAATCTTCAGCAGTTTGCCCTGCGTCCGGATATATCCGTTGATGGCCGGATTTGGCCCGATATAGGCCAAATCCAGATGCCCCGCCATCATGGCTTCGATGACCGACGGACCCGCATTAAAAATATATTTTTTTACGGCCACGCCCGAACCCAAAGCCTTATGAAACGTCCCGTCGGCCATACCGATAACCGCTTGGGCATGGGTAATATTGGGGAAATACCCCACCTTCATCTCCTGTCCGGCCAGACCGGAAGAGAGCGCCAACCACCCCATCCCCGTCAGCAGCAACCATCCAATGAGCCATTGACGCACCCTGTTTCCCCCCTTAGCATTAGTCACCTCCCTATCCTATGCTTTAATCCTGCATTTTGCCTCCATTGGGTATAATTGTCCCTGCTTAAGGAAAACATCATGACAACCTGTTGTTATGGAGGAAAGTCATGAATATTGCCCAATGGATCATTGCCCAGCTTTCCGCTTGGGGCGTTCGTTCCATCTACGGCGTACCCGGAGATGCCATCTTGCCGTTTATCGATGCATTGGCCGGCGACAACACCATCTGGTTCTATGCCGTACGCCATGAAGCAGCTGCTGCCCTGATGGCTTCCGCTGAAGCCAAACTCACCGGAGAACTCTCCGTCTGCATCGCCACCAGCGGCCCGGGTGCCGCCAACTTAATCAACGGACTGGCCGATGCCAAAAACGACCGGGTGCCGGTCCTGGCCATCACCGGACAGGTGGACAGCAGCCAAATAGGTACCGATACCAAACAGTACATCGATCAAAGCCGGCTTCTCTCCGCAGTCGTCAGTTACTCCGGTTTGATCGCCCATGCAGCAGCCTGCCCCTCTGTATTTGTCAAGGCGCTGCGAACAGCCGTCGCTTTGGGAACTACCGTCCATATTGAAATCACAGCCGACATGTGGAACCAGCCTGTCACCGTGCCGGTCCGCACTCCGGAGCCCTATCTGAAAACCGCCTGTGCTTCCGACGAAACCGTCCTCCGGCAACTCATCGACCGGCTGAACCAGGCGGAACGTCCGGCCATTCTCGTTGGGCGCGGCATTCAACGGTGCGGCTCGGAAGTGATCAAGCTGGCGGAGAAATGGCAAGCCGGCATCGCCCACTCCCTGCCGGCAAAAGGCCATGTGCCGGGCAACCATCCTTTGGTCCTCGGGGGACTGGGCGAAGGAGGAAGCGAGGCTGCCCGCCGTCTGTTCGAGGAAGCCGACCTTATCCTGATCCTCGGCTCCACCTGGTGGCCAAAACCCTTTGTCCCATCCTCGGCCCAAATCATTCAAATCGACGCCGATCCCTTAAACATCGGACGTATGGCGCCGGCAAGTTTCGGAGCAGCCGGAGACCTGGCCAAAATCATTCCGCTGATTTCCCAAGCCATTTGCCCGGCGGACCGCACCTCTTGGGTGAACCGCCTTCACGTCATGCGAAAGGAATGGGAATCCCGGATCGCCCCGGAACTTCTCCCCGCCGAACCTATTCCGCCGGGCTTTCTCATCAAAACCCTGGAAGACCGCATCGCCACCGACGCCGTTATCGCCCTGGATGTCGGCGATCATACCGTCTGGTTTAACCGGATCTTTACCGGCTCCGGCCAGACGGTCCTGGCCTCCGGAAACTGGCGGACCATGGGCTTCGGCCTTCCGGCAGCCATCAGCGCCAAAATCGCTCGGCCCGACCATCAAGTCGTCGCCTTGGTCGGCGACGGCGGTTTTGCGCAAAGCATGGCCGAATTCGCTACGGCAGTCCGTTATCAGCTCCCCATCACGGTCATCGTCATGAACAACGGCTGGCTTGCCATGGAACGGGATAAAATGGCGCTCAAAGGGATGAACCCGGAGGCATTGACCCTTACCAATCCGGATTTTGGCCGATATGCCGAAATCTGCGGCGGACGGGGATTTTCAGTCGCCCAAAGTGACCGGTTGGCTGATGCACTCAACGAGGCATTCAACTGCAACATGCCGGCCATCGTGGATGTTAAAACCGCTGCACCGCTTTTTCCGGGACTCCGGGCAAAAGCGGCCCGCACCCAATAAAAAAAGCCATCCATATTGGATGGCATTTCTGATAATTTTTCTCTTCACGTATTAGGGATAAGCCGACAGGGCCACTCCGTTCTTTTCAAGCAAAGCATAGATCTCTTCCAACGCGTTCCCTTCCATAATCTCCTGAATATACGTATGGGAGTACTCCTGTTCATTCAAATTTAAGCGGATCGGTTTTTCCAAACAATTGCCTTGGCGGTCGATGAGGATCCGGATATCCGGGCGGAAGGGCTGGCCGTAATTGATACCGACCACTTTGGCTACTTCACCGGAGTTCAGCTTGACGATACTGCCAATCGGATAAATGGCCATCGCCGTAATAAATGCTTTTAATATCTTTAAATCGTACAAATGAGAATTGCCCAGCAGGTTCCGTAGTGCCTCAAGGGGAGTCAACCGCGGCCGGTGTTTCCGCATGGAAACGCACGCATCATAAACATCGGCTACCGCAATAATCTTACCGAAAAGCCCGATGGCGTCGTCGGTTTTCCCGTCAGGATAACCGCTGCCGTCTTCACGCTCATGATGTTCCAAAACCCCGGATAACATTTGTTCCGAAAAATTACCGGAAGCCAATAACATATCATATCCGAAACGAGGATGGGACTTGATCTTCTCCCATTCTTCGTTGGTTAATTTGCGATCATGGTCGTAAATGGAACGTTCCAGCTGAATCATGCCATAATCATGCAACAAAGCCGATAAACCCAGTTCCCGTAATTGTTCTGCAGACAACTTAATGGCTCTGCCGATAATCAATGACAATACGCAGACATTCACAGAATGGGCAAACAGATAGTTATCATAAGTTTTCATATGGCTCAAATTGAGAAGCACATTGCTGCTTAAATCGATCTGCTCGTTCAGATCGCCAACCATCCCCTGGAGCAATACCGGATCGAGCATCTCCGCGTTGTCCTGGGAGAGAATGTTCTGAGTGATCCCAACGACCCGGTCATGGGTAACCGACATTTGAGCGGCAATGGCCGCCTCTTGCTGCTCAATCACGGAAAGAGACGGCTCTTCCACATATATCTCCGTGAAATTCCAATTGAGTAATTTCTGAATATAATCGCTGGTCAGTTTCGTTCCTTCACTGACGATCAACAATCCGGACTGATTGTAGATATCCCGGGATACAACCATTCCCGGAACCAACGCATCAATTTTAACTAAATTCATTCAGACCCCCGTCACTATTGCAGTCAAATATCCTCTTCAGATAGAGCGACATTGATATCTATCTGGCCAAAATCCGTGATCAGCGGTATCACCAATATTTGAATGTTTTTAATCGAGATCAGCAACTCTTTCCCCATAATTAACGTTGGAGGAGTAATCGTGCAATTAAACCCATTATGACTAAGCTCCGATGCGGCATTGCCGGTAATCATATTCCCCAGTTCATTGACGGCGCTTTTGCATAATTCATCGAATTCAGTCACCGGCATTCCCATCATCATCATTTGCGCCACTTTCATGGCTGCATCCAGATTCATGCTGTACAAGACCTGGCCGCGAACATCGCCTGTCACACCGATAATGGTGTTCACATCATTCCCTTGAATCGGAGACGATTGCAGGCTTAATTTTCCCTTTTCCGTCCTTTGATTCCCCAAACGTTCCAATACCATCGTGGCTGCAGCAATAAACGGATTAATAAATTCAACTCTCATATGTTCCTCCGTGAAAATGCATGTAGATAATGGCTTACTTTTCTTTTCGGCAAAATTCGACTTTTTCCTTATATCGTTTTGCCAAAAATCAAAGAACCCTTATAAGAAAAGTCTTTCTCTTTAATCTTCTTTATTATACCATCTGGCGTAAAAATCCGCTACTCTTTTTCAAAGATCAAAGCACCGTCTTTCACAGCAGCCACCACCGTAGTCCCCGGACCCAGATTGCCTTTCAACAATTCCTCCGACAACGGGTTCTCTATCAACCGTTGTACGGCACGACGCAACGGCCGGGCTCCGAAATGAGGATCATACCCCTCTTTAGCCAAAAATTCTTTGGCTTCTTCCGTCAACTTCAAGGTGATGCCCTTCTCTTTCAGTTGGTTGCACAACGGTTGTACCATCAGATCCACGATGGACTGAATCTGTTCCTTGTTCAGGGCATGGAAGACAATCACTTCATCGATACGGTTTAAGAATTCCGGCCGGAAGGTCCGTTTCAGCTCCTCCAACACATTATTCTTCATCTTCTCATAATTGTCTTCCTCTTCCGTACTGGTCATCTGGAAACCCAACGGGCCAGAACGCTCGATCAGATTGGCCCCCACATTGGACGTCATAATCACCACCGTATTCCGGAAATCCACGGTCCGACCGTGGGAATCGGTGAGGCGGCCGTCTTCCAGGACCTGCAACAAAATATTGAAGACTTCGGGATGGGCCTTTTCAATTTCGTCCAATAACACCACGGAATAAGGTTTCCGGCGGACCCGTTCGGTCAATTGACCCCCTTCTTCGTACCCCACATACCCCGGCGGCGAACCGACCAAGCGGGAGACCGTATGGCGTTCCATATATTCCGACATATCGATACGCACCATGGCGTTCTCATCGCCGAACAAGGCTTCCGCCAAAGCCCGGGCCAATTCAGTCTTGCCAACGCCGGTGGGCCCTAAGAAAATGAAGGAACCAATGGGCCGTTTGGGATCCTTCAGCCCGGCCCGGGCCCGGCGAACCGCCCGAGATACGGCTTCCACCGCTTCATCCTGCCCAATGACCCGCTGATGCAAGATTTGTTCCATGTGCAACAACCGTTCGGTCTCTTCCTGTTTGAGCTTGGCAACCGGTACTCCCGTCCAACTGGAGACCACTTGAGCCACCTCTTCTTCCGTAACGGTGGACTCCACCATTCCCCGCTTGCTCTTCCATTCATTCCGCAGGTTTTCTAGTTGTTGCAAAGTTTTTTGCTCCTGATCCCGCAGTTCAGCAGCTTTTTCAAACTCCTCGTTTTTGATGGCCGCTTCCTTCTCCTGTTGAATTCGGCTCAGCGACTCCTCCAGATTTTTCAAATCCGGCGGAGTGATCGTGGTTTGCAGCCGCACCCGCGAAGCCGCCTCGTCAATGAGGTCGATGGCTTTATCCGGAAGGAACCGATCCGTAATATAGCGGTCCGACAAATCCACCGCCGCCCGAATGGCACCGTCGGTAATCTTTACCCGATGATGGGCTTCATAGCGATCCCGTAACCCTTCCAAGATTTTCACCGTCTCTTCGCGGGTGGGTTCCCCAACGATAATCGGTTGGAACCGCCGTTCCAAAGCAGCATCCTTCTCAACATGTTTCCGGTATTCATCCAACGTGGTTGCCCCGATGCATTGCAATTCTCCCCGGGCCAAAGCCGGTTTGAGAATATTGGCTGCGTCGATGGCGCCTTCAGCCGCACCGGCCCCGATTAACGTATGCATCTCGTCGATAAACAGGATCACATCGCCGGCATTCCGTATCTCTTCCATCACCTTTTTCATCCGCTCTTCAAATTCGCCGCGATATTTGGAACCGGCCACCATCGAACCCAAATCCAACGTAATGACCCGTTTGTTCAATAAGACTTCCGGAACGTCCCCGTGAACGATCTTTTGGGCCAAGCCTTCAGCAATGGCCGTCTTCCCGACGCCCGGTTCACCGATAAGTACCGGATTGTTCTTTGTCCGGCGGGACAAAACCTGAATCACCCGTTCAATCTCTTTATCCCGGCCGATCACCGGATCCAGTTTTCCGATCCTGGCCTGTTCCGTCAAATCTCGGCCAAACTGATTCAATGTCTGCGTCTTATTGGCATTTCTCGCTCCGCCGGGCTGATTGGCCCAGGCGCTGTTTCCGCCCAGCAAACTGAATACCTGTTTCCGCACTTTCTCTAAATCTGCTCCCAAGTTCTTCAATACCTGGGCGGCAACCCCTTCCCCTTCACGAATCAATCCCAGCAGCACATGCTCGGTACCCACGTAATTATGGCCCATTTGACGGCCTTCATCAATAGCCAGTTCCAAAACCCGTTTTGCCCTGGGAGTAAAGGGAATTTCCGCAAAAGGATTGGGTTCCCCGACTCCGATAATCCGTTCCACTTCATGGCGAATCTTCGCCAAATCAATATTTAAACTTTCCAACGCCTTGGCTGCCACGCCTTGCCCTTCGGCGACCAAACCCAACAAAAGGTGTTCGGTCCCCACCACATTATGGCCCAATCGGGCCGCTTCCTGCTGAGCAAGGTACACAACTTTGCGTGCACGTTCCGTAAACCGTTCAAACATCGTTCATCACCTCATTTTGCATTCAATTTTTCTTTGATAATCATAGCCCGATGGTAATCCCGTTCAGCCGGAGACATCTCCCGCCCGAACACTTTTTGCAAAATGGACGTGCGGGTTAAAAAAAGCAATTCCCGGATTTTGACCTTTTGAATCTCAGGTATGATTCCCAAATCCGCACCGAGCTTCACATCGGAAAGCAGCTTCAAGGCTTCCTGAGTGGTCATCAACCTGGCCTGCGTTAATACGCCATAGGAACGGCCAATCCTATCCTCCAACTGGAGACGGGACTCTTTCAGAAGATTGGCCCGTACATTGCGCTCCTGTTCGATAATTTGTTTGCACACGCCTTTCAGATTGTTGGTCAATTCCTCTTCCGAATGTCCCAATGTCACCTGGTTGGAAATCTGATACATGTTTCCGAGGGATTCCGTCCCTTCGCCGTAAAGACCGCGAATATTGATGCCCACATGCGTCAATGCGGTAAGCATCTGCTTAATCTGGTCCACCATGGCCAATCCCGGCAAATGCAACATCACCGAAGCCCGCAGGCCGGTTCCCACATTGGTCGGACAGGACGTGAGATAACCCCGGCGTTCATCATACCAATAGTCCAAGTATTCTTCGAGAAAATCATCAACATCATTGGCCAGCTTCAATGCATCATCCAAAGCAAAACCGCCGCGAATGGCCTGAATGCGCAGATGATCCTCCTCATTCACCATGATACTAACCGTCTGCGCTTCATTGATAATCAACAGCTGATAGGCTGGATTTTCAATAAATTGCGGGCTGCACAGATGCTTTTCCACCAAGACCAGCCGTTGATTGGGTGTCAGATCGGCCAGACGAATCGGAGGGAGAAACGCAAACGTCCCCGTCCGGCCCACGGCCTCGCTGACCCGTTTCACCACCTGCTCCAACTGATCCTTGCCCGCATGCCCCGGAAAAGGAAAACCCTTCAAATTTCGGGCCAAACGAATTCGGCTACTGATAACAACATCACCGGCTTCCCCCTCCGAACGAACCCATTCCGGTAAAAAATCCTTTGGGATACCCGCATTCATCGTCATTTCCCTCCCGTTTACAATTGCTGCTGGAGCCGGCGGATTTCATCGCGAATTTGAGCTGCCTTCTCATATTCTTCCCTGGCGACCGCTTGCTGCAGCTGATGTTTTAATTGTTCCATCTCCTTCAGGAGGCGTACTCTCCCTCCGGTCCGGCGGGGGACTTTCCCAGTATGGACTGTCCCGCCTTGAACCCGTCTGAAAAGCGGTTCCAAACTCGCCTGAAACGCATGGTAACATTCGCCGCATCCGAGCAACCCCTGATTTCTAAAATCAGTAAAAGTCAAACCGCAGTTGCGGCAGGTTAACTCTCCGACCATACCCGGCTGTTGGTATAAAAAGTCTCCATCCAGCAATCCGGCAATGAGATTTTGAAATGTAAAGTTCGGTTCGATCATGATTCCCAGCTCATTTCCGGCCGCTTTCGCACAAATTTCGCATAAATGCAGTTCCGTCTTTTCATAGTTGATGACTTTCGTCAAATGGATCGTGGCCGGCCTCTCCTGACAGCGTTGACATAGCACTTGACTCACCTCGATTATTCTTACTCTTTATTTTTAAAGCCTATAACCAGGATGATAGCTTTCACCAATTTGGCCCGGAGTATGGCAGCGGATTCACCGTGGAGGTCGGAAAAATACTTGTTAAACAACTCCCGGCAAAGCACCACGTCTGTACTGTCCAACAGTTCCCAGGCAGCCAATTTTTCCAGGACGTCTTCCACAACCTCCGCATCCAGCTTCTCCGGGATCAAACTCTCGACCGTCTGGACGAAATCCCCATTGTCCTGAGGGACTAACGTAATACGGATAAATCCGCCGCCGCCCCGTTTGCTTTCCACCAAATACCCTTTTTCAAAGGTAAATCTGGTCTCCAAAACATAATTGATCTGCGACGGAGCGCAGCGAAACATTTTGGCCAATTCGCGGCGTTGCAATTCCACTTTTCGCTGGGTTAATAAAATATTTCGGAGATATTGTTCGATAAAATCTGCCAAATTACCCATGCAGCACCTCTGACCTTTTCTGACTTTATTGTACTAAATATTATGTAAAAAAACAAGAGAAGGATAAAAAATTTTTCCTTCTCTCATAGAATTGCGTTTTATGCCCGTATTTATTTATTCGAAAAACCATTAATCCTCGCTGTTTCGTTTCTTCAGCACATTTTCTGCAAAGGTGGAATTCAAAATCATCTCCCGCAGCTCATCGTTGGACTTGGTATGGCTTAGGCGGTCCAAAAGGAGCTCCATGGTTTCCTGAGGCCCGAGAGAACCCAGGACTTTCCGAAGTACCCAGGTGCATTCCAACTCTTCCGGCTTGAGAAGCAACTCCTCTTTCCGGGTACCGGATTTGAGGATATCGATGGCCGGGAAAATCCTCCGGTCCGCCAATTTCCGGTCAAGGTGCAATTCCATATTGCCGGTACCTTTAAACTCTTCAAAGATCACGTCATCCATCCGGGAGCCGGTTTCTACCAATGCCGTGGCGATAATGGTCAAACTGCCGCCTTCCTCGATATTACGTGCGGCCCCAAAAAACCGTTTGGGTTTGTGCAAAGCGTTGGGGTCAACACCTCCGGACAATGTCCGGCCGCTGGGAGGTTCCACCAAATTATACGCCCGGGCCAAACGGGTAATGGAATCCAAGAGAATCACCACGTCTTTCCCCATTTCCACCAGGCGTTTTGCTCGTTCCAACACCAATTCGGCCACACGGACATGATTTTCCGCCGGAAGATCAAAAGTGGAACTGACCACTTCCCCCTGGACGGAGCGGGACATGTCGGTAACCTCTTCAGGTCGTTCGTCGATAAGCAAAACGATGAGTTCCACATCAGGATTATTGGCGCTGATACTGTTGGCAATTTTTTTCAAAAGCGTCGTTTTGCCGGCTTTGGGAGGTGCGACCACCATGCCGCGCTGGCCTTTGCCGATGGGGGCCATGATATCCACCAATCGCATGGCAATCTCTTTGGGGGTGGTCTCCAAACGCAGACGTTCATTGGGGTAAATGGGTGTCAGTTCTTCAAAGTGATTCCGGAAACGGAGCTTATCCGGATCGGCGAGATTGATGGCTTGCACTTTAAGGAGGGCGAAATACTTTTCATTTTCCTTCGGGGGACGGACCTGGCCGGATATTAAGTCGCCGGTCCGCATATTAAAGCGGCGAATTTGGGAAGCGGAAACGTAGATATCTTCCGGGCCCGGGCTAAATCCTTCAACCCGAAGAAACCCGAAGCCATCAGGCAAAATCTCCAATATTCCCTGGGAAAAAATAAGCCCTTCCTGCACAGCTAAAACCTTCAATAATTCAAAAACCAGTTCCCGTTTGCGAAACTTGGTATAATTTTCGATCTGGTATTCCTTCGCCAAATCCTGCAATTCTTGGAGCGTCTTCGACTCCAAATCCGCCAATTGCATAAAATAGCCTCCCTTAGTCAGCGCAAAACATGCGCCCTTCCATTTTGGATCTCCATGATTTGATCAATAAATAACAGGACAATAAAATGTAAAAAAATAAAGAAAATGAAAAAAGAAAGGGATAAACTCCTGAGGAACAAAAAACGCGGTTTCCGGGGCAGTCTAGGCTAAGACTGGAGGTTAGGGTGAACCTTACTCAAATCAAAACTGGTAAAACCTTTTTCAATCATCGCGATCATATTGGCTTGCTTTACCACGCGCAAGTCTTCCAGGGTTTCCGCATAAATGATGTGCAAACTCTGGCATACGGGACAATGCAATTCCAGTTTTTCCGGAAATACGTCGATTTCGATGTGATTATTGCCGCAAAGGCAGAAAAGCTTGTCGTCTTCCGCGATTTTATGTAAATGGTTGAGGACTTCGAACATGACCGAAGGGTTGCTGAAATAATCGTCAAAACCAAAATTATTGATAATGCTTTCCAGATCATGTTGTTTCCGGCTGAGAACTCTTTCAAGGGCAGATTCCAATCCGATATATCCCAACTCCTGTTCGGTATCGACGCACCGCAATACCGTCAAGGGTTTTTCCCACAAATCATGCCGGTTAAACTTGAGCAAATGAACCTCATCACAAATTAAACAAGGAATTTGAAGATAAAATTCTTTAAAGTTCTTGGTATTGATGGTTAACTTATTGAAGCCACAGGTACAGGTGAGATGAAGCGGTGAACGACCCGACAATTGAAACAACGAAATCGGAATGATCTCCAATTTTCCGCAGAGAGGACAACGTAATGCCAGTCTTTTTTGAGTTGTTATGATCATCGCTTCAACCACCTCCTTACCCAATACAATTCGGTATATGGCCTGAAACTCCTTCTAATTCTCCCCATCTTCATACAAAAAAACCGATATTTTTTCGCACCAACCCCAATATCTGGTATTTCAGTATCAGACAAACATCAATATATAGATATATCCTTTCGATCCCGGCCGTTAGGTGGTGACGATCTGCATAATCCGGTCAAAGATTCGGGGCAGGCTCTCCACATACTCCGCCGCCCCCATCTCGATAGCTACCCGCGGCATTCCAAAAACGACGCTGCTTTCCTCCGATTCGGCAACGGTCCGGCCGCCTAGGTCCCGCAATTGTTTCATGCCAACAGCCCCGTCGGATCCCATACCGGTTAAGATAACGCTTAACGACTTCTCTTTACACGTTTCAGCCACAGATTTGAAGAGATAATCCACGGACGGTTTATAAAGAAGTTTCGGTTCTTCGGAAACAATGACACGCAACCCGTCCGCCGCCCGGGTTACCCGGGTCTGGCTGCCCGCCGGCGCCACCAGCGCCAAACCGGGTTCCAAACGGTCACCGTTTTTGGCTTCGACAACTTCCAAACGACAGAGACTGTTTAACCGTTTGGCGAATACGCCGGTAAAATCTTTCGGCATATGCTGGGCAATAATGATTCCCAACGGGAAATTCTTTGGAAATTGCGGCAGTAAGTAATAGAGTGCGCGGGGGCCCCCGGTAGAGGAACCTATGGCCAAAATCTCCAACTGATGAGGATTGGCGATGGCATTTTCCTCTTTTTGCCCCTCCGCGCCTAACCCGAAAAACGGAGCCGTAACTTTCTTCAGTTGCGAAATTTTAACCGACGCGGCCACCTTTACCTTTTGAATCAATTCATCTTTAATCGCTTCCAGTAAATGCGATTCATTGATGGAGGGCTTAGTGATGAAATCAACGGCCCCCAACTCCATCGCTTTTATCGTCGGTTCCGCACCTTCGATGGTCAGGGAACTGACCATAATCACCGGCCGCGGAAACCGTTCCATAATCTTAGCCAAACATTCCAGGCCGTTCATATTGGGCATGTCAACATCTAAAGTAATAACGTCTGGTTGATAGGCCTCGATCTTAGCCAGTGCATCCAAACCGTCCCTAGCCGTTCCGATAATACTGATTTCAGGGTCTTCTTGGAGCATTTGCAAGATAACTTGGCGCATAAATGCAGAATCATCCACGATAAGAACACGAATCGCCATCCGAATCCCTTCCCAGCGATAATATAGCTTGAATGCCTCTTTTTGTCTGACATTCTCAACATAAAAACTGGCTCTCCTTTTTAGTTTTCGGCGCGATCCGCCCTCTTCCTTTATCCTTTTTTAATTTAAATACCAATTTATTCAGAAAAAATGCCCCGAATTTCTCCGTTGGAATTATAGAGAAAATATAAACCGTTTTCTCTTTGTAGCCAATCAGACCCCTTCGGCAGCCTGGCCCGGCTGTCAACCCAATAGACCCCGGTTTCGCCGGATTCCGGACGAAGAAGCGTCAGTCTCAGACGGCCTTGAATGTATTGATAATCCCGAATGATCGCCTCAAAACCGTAATAAAATCCGTTGACCAGACAAACCTCGCCTTCAGTATTTATATAAACCGTTGCTTCAAAATATGCAGTATCCGTAACCGGCAACAAGGCTTTCCACGACGCTTCATAGCCATTACAGAAGAACCGGGCATCCCGGCTAATCTTCCATAATAACGGCTCCCCGTCAACCATCAATTGAAGATTCTCCGGTGAAAGAAAGGTGATCTCCCCATAATATTCACCGGATATCCGGTAAACCGTTTTCATCCGGTTCACTTCCGACAGATTGCCGGCATAATCCGGCATTATTCCGACAGATGCCCAGGCTCTGCTTTGCCACAACAATACCGTAAATAATCCTAACATAATGACACTTAAAGGTTTTATCCGTTTCATTCCGTTTCACCCCGGACCCTAACAATTTGCATCCTGAATAACTCGATGCAATACTCATTATTGACGGTCCGAAGGTAAAAAATACAAAAACCGGGAAAATCCCGGTTTATTGACGACGTTCTTTTGAATATTGTAAGGCTGCCCCGATAAAGTCCCGGAACAACGGATGAGGCCGATAAGGCCGGGACTTGAATTCCGGATGAAACTGGGAGGCGACAAACCATGGATGTTCGGGAAGTTCAATGATCTCGACCAAATGACGGTCGGGCAAGATACCCACGATATTCAGCCCAGCCTGTTGCAATTTGGCAACATACTCACTGTTCACTTCGTAACGATGGCGATGCCGTTCATAAATCAATTCTTCGCCATAGGCTTGATAAGCCCGGTTATTGGGGAGAATTTTCACCGGATCCAGGCCTAAACGCATGGTTCCGCCCATATCTTCGATCTCTTTTTGCTCCGGCAGTAAATCGATAACCGGATACGGACTGTTCTGGTCGAACTCAGATGAATTGGCGCCCTTCATACCGCAAACGTTCCGGGCAAATTCAATGACTGCGCATTGCATACCCAGACAAATTCCCAAAAACGGGATCTTCTGCTCCCGGGCCCAACGAATGGCTTCGATCTTGCCTTCGATTCCCCGGTTTCCAAAACCGCCGGGCACCAAAATCCCATCCACGTCGCCAATGATTTGGGCCACATCACCGGTCTCAATCAACTCCGAATTAACCCATTTAATCTGTACTTGGGCGTCATGGGCCAAACCTCCGTGGCGTAAAGCTTCGGCCACGCTCAAGTAAGCATCGGGCAGTGAAACATATTTCCCCACAATGGCAATGGTCACTTTCTCCCGGAGAGATTTCATTTTTGCGACCATTTCCCGCCACAACGTCAGATCCCGTTCCTGACACTTCAGGCCCAAACGCTCGATGACGATGTCGTCCAAACCGAATTGTTCCAGATGTAACGGGACTTCATAAATGGTTTTTACGTCCAGATTGGGGATGACGGCCCGTTTGTCGATATCACAGAAAAGGGCGATTTTAGCCTTGAGTTCATCCGACAACGGCTTTTGCGATCGGCAAACGATAACGTCCGGCTGAATTCCGATTCCCCGTAATTCTTTCACACTATGCTGGGTAGGCTTTGTTTTCAACTCTGCAGCCGCACCGATATACGGCATCAATGTCAGATGAATATACATGACATCATCACGGCCTACGTCATTCTTAAATTGACGAATGGCCTCCAAAAACGGCAAACTTTCAATATCACCGACCGTTCCGCCGATTTCCACGATAACCACATCGGCCCGGCTCTCTTTGGCAACCCGGTGGATCCGCTCTTTAATTTCATTGGTAATATGCGGAATTACCTGCACCGTTCCGCCAAGATAATCTCCTTTACGTTCCTTGGTAATCACCGACCAGTAAATCTTACCGGTGGTTACATTGTTGCTTTTGCTCAAATTTAAATCAATAAACCGTTCATAATGGCCAAGATCCAAATCGGTTTCCGCCCCGTCATCGGTAACGAACACTTCACCGTGTTGATAGGGGCTCATGGTGCCCGGGTCCACATTGATATAAGGGTCCAATTTCAAAATCGAAATGGTTAAACCCCGGCTTTTCAACAAACAGCCCAAAGAAGCCGCCGTGATTCCTTTTCCTAATGAAGAAACAACACCGCCGGTGATAAATATGAATTTTGCCATGTGTCAATCATCCCCCGTTAATCTATACTGTCTTGAATTTCGATCTCTTCCCCGTCTTCTGCGTCAACGGTTTCATAACGTTCCGATATAAGGTCGAAGGCACTGTCCGTCATCCAAAGGTAAAAGGCCCCGTACAAGAAAAGCAATAAAATAACCGACGGTACGCTTAAAACGTAAATCAAAGCTATCGTCAGATTGACGGCCAACGTCAAGCCGAAATTGTCCATCATCACCAAAAAGGCTTTGCGAAAAACGTCCGTAAATTTATGTTTGTAATAAATCAACGGGCTTAAATAAAACGACATCAAAAACACCAGGACAATGAGGTAAAACGTAATCAATCCGACAATTTTCATCAAGAAACTGGTCTCGATTAACGTAATGATAAAGTTGAGAATCAATAAGACCAGTCCAAAAGAGAAAGCCCCATATACCTTAAAAGAACTCCAATAAAATTTTTTAAACTGTTCAAAAAAAGTTTTTTTCTCCAAATAACTTTCCTTCCGGACCTGATGCATACCATAGAGAGCGGTGGTAGCCGGACCGGCAACCAGCGTATTCCAGACAGCCACTATCAGCATGGTCGTATTAAATAACGGCAAAACGGCCGTCATAGCTTCTTGATCCGCCTTTAAAAGGCTTTGGGCTGCAAATACGGTGAAACAAAAGATGATAACGGTCATGGGCAATGTGGCAACAAACCAAATCAGGCTGACCAGTAACATATAGCCCATGGATTGGTAAAGCTCGGTGGTGGCAGTTTTTAAAACCGTTCCGTACGCTTTAAGCAGCGGCAATTTTTCTTTCATCGTTCATCCCCCCGTCCGGCGGTTTTACATCCGTTCCGGCGCAGATATCCCCAACAGTTCCAATCCCCGGCCAATGACGGTTCGGACCGTCTTCGCCACCGCCAGCCGGGCAGCAGTCACGTCCGCATCGTCCGTAATAAAGCGTTTCCGATTATAGTAAGAATGGAATGCTCCGGCCAGATCCAACAAATACGAAGTTAACCGATGGGGTTCGCGCAGGCGGGCTGCTTCAATGATCACTTCCGGAAAATGCGCCGTTTTCTCGATCAACGTCTCTTCATCTTCGGACCAGCAATTTAAATATGCCTCCACCCGGTCGCCGGAAACCGCGACGGGGCCTACTTGAGCAAAAACGCTCCCTATCCGCGCATAGGCATATTGGACATAATATACCGGATTTTCATTGGATTGGGATTTGGCCAAATCCAAGTCAAAATCAAGGTGGCTTTCCGGGCTGCGCATCAAGAAAAACCAACGGGCCGCATCATTGCCCACTTCTTCCAACAAATCGGCCATGGTGATAAAATTACCGCGCCGTTTGGACATCTTATAAGGCTGTCCGTCTTTGATCAGATTAATTTGTTGAGCGATCAATACCTCCAGCCGTTCCGGATCGATGCCCAAGGCAGCCATGGCCGCCTTCATCCTGGGAATATACCCATGATGGTCCGGGCCCCAGATGTCAATCACCCGATCATAGCCCCGGTTGAATTTATTGAGATGATAGGCGATATCCGCCGTAAAATATGTGGTTCTCCCGTCGGAAGTGCATAGCACCCGATCTTTATCGTCCCCGAAATCCGTCGTCCGAAGCCAGATGGCTCCGTCCTGATTATAAGTAAGCCCTTTGGCCTCCACCAACCGGAGAATATCCGCCACCGCACCGGACTGATGCAACGTCCGCTCGCTGAACCAGCAATCGTAATGAACACCGTAACGTTCCAAATCGGCTTTTTGGGAAGCCAAAATCGTTTGATAAGCATATTCCTTGAAAACCGCCACCCGTTCCTCTTCGGGCAATTGTAAATAGCCGTCGCCTTTCTCTTCCACCAATTGGCGGGCCAAATCGATAATATATTCCCCTTGGTATCCTTCTTCCGGAAACGCCACGGATTCACCCAACAGTTCCCGATAACGGGCCTCCACCGAACGGCCCAATATCTCCACTTGGACCCCGTGATCATTCACATAATACTCCCGCTCAACTTCAGCGCCGCAAGCACTGAACAAGCGGCCTAAAGTGTCCCCCAACGCCGCAGCTCTTGCGTTAACCACGTTCATCGGCCCCACCGGATTGGCACTGACAAATTCCAATTGAATTTTCTGCCCAGACATTTCCGAATTACCGCCATAGGCAGTCCCATCATTCAATACCGAGGCGACGACCTCCGCCAACCATCTCCGGTTGAGAAAGAAATTGATGAATCCGGGACCGGCAACTTCGCACTTTTCCAAATACGGATTGTCGCCAAAATTGGCGATAATGATCTGCGCCGTCTCCCGCGGGGATTTCCGGACGCTTTTGGCTAAAACCAACGCTAAATTAGATGAAAAATTGCCATGATTTTTATCTTTGGGCACCTCCAACATAATCGGTGGAAGTTCCTCAAACGCCAATTCCCCTTTGGCTTTTGCCCCTTCCGCTCCATTTTTGAGCAGATGAATCAAACTTTCTTTGACTTTCCGGGTAACGATCTTTTCCATGCTAAACCCCTTTGCTACAAAGAAAGGTCACCGAAGTGACCTTTCGTTATGATGCTTTTGATTCTGATTTTGCTGACGATGAAGCTTTGCCTTCCGACTTTTCGGCGGCAGCTTTCGAATTATAGTCACCGGACCGATAGTCGGTAACATGGAAGCCAGACCCTTTAAAAATGATATTGCTATTCTGGCTTATTAAGCGACGAACTTCTCCAGAGCATTTGGGACAACGAGTCAGTGTCGTATTGATGCCGTGGAACTCTTCAAAAATCCCACAGTTTACACATTCATACTCGTATGTTGGCATGGCTTCACCTCCTTTTACCGATCCAAACCATATAACCTAAAATAGTAATTTATTTAAAAAATTAAAAATAATTCGTCATGGTTATTTCTTCAAGCAACAACAATATCTTAAGTGAAAGACGGCGGATTGTCAAGATGGATTCGCTCTCCTGATTTTCATTCATCCCGCAATGCTTCAGCTTCAATTTCCGCTATCCGAACCTGGTCCGGCCCATAAACGAACAAGAGCACCACCGGCCCGCCGAACGGTTCCGTTTCGGGACATTCCAAAACCCGCCGCGGATCGAAATCAAACCCCGCCATATATGTTTTCCGCAAGATTTCCCGCACCGAAAGCCCTTCATATTCCGGAATCCGACCAATGACATTATCCGGGTTCTTCCAAAAGGAATATGCCCGGGATGCCAATTCCCGATCCGGCGGTCCGGCCCATTCCGGCAGCTCAACCGAACGCTCTCCGGACAAATAATCATACTTCAGAAGATTACGGATGACCTCCGTATCGAAGCCATGATCCCGACTATAATCCCGAAGAAAGCCATAATAATCTTTCCCCTTATGAGACATCTCATCCAATCCCCGACGCTTCCACCATTGAGCCAACGATTCAAAGAAGGCAAAAGGCGAAGCATGCCGGGAAATTAGATAAGCCAGGGCTGCCCGAAACCGCCCGGTATTGTGATAACGTTCCAACAATTCTTCAATGGTTTTTAACTGCAAAAGCTCGTCATAGGTTATCCAACGGTTACCCAATACTTCATAGGGGGTCTCCCGGGTGAAACGGTAACCGTATTCCTCCGCTCGGGCCCGCAACCCCGAGCCGCGCAACAGTTTCAAAAAACCCAACTGTAACCGGTGGGGATTCAGCAAAAAGGTCTGATTGAACGTCCCACCGAAGGTTAGGTAATCTTCAGCCGGCAAACCGGCAATCAGGTCCAAATGGACAAATACTTTGGTTTCAGCCACCAGACGACGGACATTATGGGCCAACCGCTCCCAATCCATCCGACGGCGAATCAACGTCAACGTCTCGAGATGAGTGCTTTGAACGCCGATTTCAAACTGGAACATTCCGGCCGGAGCCTCTTTCAGGATCTCAAAAGCCTCTTCATCCAGCAGATCGCCGACGACCTCAAAATGGAAATTGGTCTCGCCGGGGTGAGCAATGAGAAAGCGCCATATTTCCTTGGCCCATTTAAGATTGCAATTGAAGGAGCGATCCACCAGTTTCACCTGACGGATACCGGCTCGGATAAACCGTAACAGTTCCTCCTTCACCCGTTCCATGGGAAAATAACGGACTCCCTTTTCATTGGCGGAGAGACAATATTGGCATTGGAACGGGCAGCCCCGGGTGGTTTCATAATACACCAGTTTCTGTCGGAACGGCGTCAGATCCTCCGGATACGGAAAAGGAAGAACGCTTAAATCTTCAATATCCGGTCGGGCTACCGTCCGGACCGTCCTCTCCCCGTCCCGGAACACCAGTCCCCGCACCTTCACAAAATCCGGACAAGGGCTCTTCAGCTCATCCAACCATTCTTTAAAAGCAATTTCCCCTTCTCCGCAGATAATGTAATCGATCTCCGGATTATCTTCCAAAATCCCTTCCGGATCTTCCCAGACCTCCGGCCCTCCCAAAATTATCACCGTATCCGGAGCCACCTGTTTTATCCTCCGGCTTATTGTGAGAATCTGCTCAATATTCCAGATATTGCAGGAAAAGCCGATGACGTCCGCCTTTTCCCTGTATATTTCACCACAGACCCAAGCTAAATCCTGATTGATGTTATACTCTTTAAACTCAACTTCCGGATGAAATCTGCGACTATATTGATAAATGTACCACAAAGCCAGTGATGTATGAACATATTTGGCGTTTAGCGTTGTAAGTAATACTTTCATGATGACCTCATTCGCGTTTTTCTTTTATATTTTCTTTTTCCAAAAGGTTTCCTGCTGATTATATTCTGTAATATTTTTAATTTCAATTAGTTTTTTTTGATTTAAATTAGCTATATGCTTATGCTGTTAATTTAGGCCCACCAGATGCCGACGGCGGGTGACTTTTGACCGGCCAAAAGCCACCAAAAGCCGCCGAGACCGACTTCCGGATTATCGATAAATTTATCAAATCGTAACATCCCGAAAAAAAGGGCGTCCCCCTTTCCTGTCGAAATGGATCCCGGAAAGAGGTGTCCGTTATGTTTATTGATTGCCATACCCACGCGTTTGCTGATAAAATTGCCGACCGTGCCGTTGAACAACTGATCAATTATTATCATATCGACACGTCCTTCGGGGGCCGCCTGGCCGATCTGATCGCCGCCGCCAACGCCGCCCGTTTGGATGCCCTTGTTATGCTGGTAGCTGCCACCAAACCTGAACAACTCAAACCGGCCAATGACTGGATTTTGACCATTGCCGGCCTTTCCAAAGCACAATTGGAAGCCAAACTCCAAATGCCCGTTTATCCCCGGCTCATTCCTTTTGGAACCTTTCACCCCGAAGCTCCCGAGTGGGAAAAAGAGATCGCCAGACTCCGTTCGGCCGGGATCAAAGGCATTAAACTTCATCCCGAATTTCAGCAGATCGATTTGGCCGCCCCTGAATTGCTGCCGTTTTGGGAAGAAGTCCGCCGCGATTTCATCATTATGATTCACGTCGGCGATCCCGTCGTCAGTGCCGACAATTACAGCACGCCCCGGAAAATTGCCTCTTTGCTCGACAAATTCCCCGGAATCCGCATCATTGCCGCCCATCTCGGCGGGTATAATTTTTGGGACGAAGTCCTTCAGGTCCTGGCCGGCAAAGAAGTCTATCTCGATACCTCCAGCAGCCTGCCTTATATTGATCCGGCTTTGCTCCGTCAGATCGTTTCCAAACACGGCACCGACCGGTTGCTTTTCGGCAGTGACTATCCGTTACAATCCCCCGCCCAGGAGCGAGAAATGTTTGAGGCCAAAATGCATTGGCTGACTTCCCGGGAAAAAGACCGAATTCTGGGAGATAATTGCGCCGCTTTATTGGAAATCGCCTAAAATTATGTTGAAACGACAAAAACTCTTTCGGCCCCGAAAGAGTTTTTTTGCGAAAGATCTGCCGTTGCAAATGATGTCTATTGTCCTTCTTCAACCTTCGCCCAACCGAAATTTCCGTTCTCGAAACAGCTTAACGCAAGCATCCACCACATCGGCGTCATAGAGGGTCCCCCGATGAAGCAAGATCTCATTTAACGCCGTTTCAATGCCCAAAGCCGGGCGGTAGGGACGGTGGGAAGACATGGCTTCAACCACATCCGCCACACTGAGAATTTTCGCTTCCAACAATATTTCCGAACCGGTTAATCCTTCCGGATAGCCGGAACCGTTAATACGTTCATGGTGTTGCAATACGATCCGGTCAATGGGCCAAGGGAATTCGATGGACTTCAAAATATCATACCCTACTTTAGGATGGGTTTGAATTATATTGAACTCTATCTGAGTTAACGCTCCCGGTTTGCTCAGGATTTCCGCCGGAATGCTGATTTTCCCCAGATCATGGACTTCCGCGGCCAACCGTACGCCGTCAAGTTGTTCCTTGTCCAATCCCATCTCCCGGCCGACGGCCTCCGCCAGTTTCGTCACTTGCCGTTGATGCCCGGCTGTATAGGGATCCCTGATTTCCACCATCAACGACATGGCCGAGATGGTCTTTTCCAAAGAACGCCGTAGCTTTTCCAGACTCAGCCGCAATTCTTCCCCGACCCTTTTCCGCTCAATCGCATACCGAATGGTCCGGGCCAGAATATGATGATCCACCTGCCCCTTAACCAAATAGTCCTGGGCTCCCTCCCGTACTGCCGTTAATGCGATCCGTTCATCATTCAGCCCGCTCATAACCACGATGGGAACCCCGGGTGCTTCGGCATATACCCGCATAAATGTCTCCAAGCCTCCGCTGTCAGGAAGAGAAAGATCCAACAAAACGATATCCACCTCGCCGGAAGCCACCATTTCCAAGCCTGTTTCCAATTCTCCGGCACACTTGAGCAGAAAGGACTGTCCCCCCATCTCCGACAGCAATTCCCGAATTAATAAAACATCCTCCTGGTCATCCTCGACAAGCAACAAACGGATCGGCTTTTCCATCATGACACATCTCCCGTTTTTTAAGAAATGCCATCACAACCTCGCTAAACGTGATAACAGTCTGGGATGTCTTCATGGGTATCAATACTGGAGCTTATTGTTCCCAGGCTATGGTATGAACCACCTCTGAACTCAACAATGTACGGCTTCTCACCTGTATCCCTAAGCGTTTGGCCCGGGCCAAACTGATAATGGGCCTCCCTTTCAGCGTCGGTTTCATTCCGAGAGATGCCGGGCTTTTCCCGTTAACCAAAATTTCATAAGCCAGTTTACCTGCTCCGAAACCCTGTTCATACCCTGATACATAGACAACGCAAAGCGTCCCGTAATATATCCGGTCTTTCCAAAAGCTGAAATCCGGCAAACGGCTGTTCTTCCCCGTCCATTCCAGCACTTCTTGCCAGGGAACATTCTCTCCCTTTTCATTTTTAAACGTATGAATCCCCAGCAACGCCAGGGCATCCGCCTGATTTTGCAACCGTTTCACCGTTTCTTGGTATTCGGCAAAAGTTTTGATGACATTCCAACTGATAAATCGGACGTTTTTCAATTGTTCCGGAGCATCCTGCTTCATCCGTTCAACGACCCCGTTCCAGGTGGGATCGTCGTCGACGATGACCGCAATCCGCTTGATATCCGGTTTCAACTCCAACAGCAAACGGACGGTTTGAACAAAATGTTCCTGTTCCAGCACGCCGCAGATGTTCGAACTGGAATCAAATCCATAAGCCGAAGGTTCCGCATTGACCGCACTGAATACGAAGGGAATATCGGAATGGGTGAAGTATTTGGTGACATACTCCTGGGCATTGTCATCGTTGGTATATACCAAATCCGGTTTCCAGGATTCAATCAATTCACGGGCTTCCCGTCCAACCTTCTCTTTCCATTCGGGGGAACTTTTCCTTTTGGTGTCCATCTCGAACACCTTGTATTCGATATCCAAACCTTTCAGGGCATCCTTAAAACCCCGAAATTGGTCCTGAGTCCACTCCAATCCATATGATAACTGGTGATATGTAAAATCTTCCATTTCTTTTTCGGTAATTCAACCGTTGGCTCCGATTGAATCACCGGTCCATGCTTAACCGGGAAAACGAACCATATCAAACCGGCTGCCAAGGTTACAAAACAAATGAATCCGACCCAAAACCAAGGTTTGCGGTAAAATTGACATGTCATAGCGGGATCCCCCTTTATATATCCTTATACTCCATCATCCCTGACACATCAAAATAACCTTTCTTTCAACTGAATATTTGCTGTACCCATTGCAACGCGGTTATATATAAACGGGAGACTTCACTTTCCGGTACATCCAAGCGGGCAGTCTTCTCCGCTAATACGTCCCATTCCCCCCGCTCATAGGCGATGATCACATCATATATTTCTCTCAAAGGATTGACATTTCCGAGCAAAGCATCTTTCACATCGTCAGCCACAGGGATCTCATCAATAATCTCCTGCAACGGTTTATCCATCAACGCGTCAATCATGGAAAACATACCCATCAGGAACAGGTCCGAACTGCGTTCTCTCAGGCCTACTTCCGGGGCTAATAATTCCGCAAAGCGGGCTCGAATCAGCGAAAGGATGATCAATTCGTCCGGCTTGTCCTCACCTATATTGCGCAGCGAAACCAATGTCACCCATTTTACAAATTCTTTGATTCCCAGAAGGACCAGGCAATATTTGATAGACGTAACTTTTGTCACCAGTCCGAAGGCTGCGGAATTGATCAACCGTAACAATTTATACGAAAGGGAAACATCCTGCTTCACAATTTCTTCAATTCGGTCAAAATCGCCGCCGAACCGGTTGATTTCCTGAATAATTCGGAGATAATTCAATTTATACGGAGCCAGATCCTGTCCTGAGAAAATCTCCGGCTTGCTGAAAAAATACCCCTGAAAATAGGAATATCCGCAAGCCATGGCTTCCTCATATTGTTCCAGAGTCTCAACCTTTTCCGCCAAAAACCGGATTCGGCCGTTGCCTATTTCCCGGGGTATCGCTTTCCAGTCATCCGGCTTCGCTTTCAGAAAATCCACTTTAATGATGTCGGCCAAATCGATCAACGGCGAAATCTTATTGAAAGCCACAAAATCATCCAATGCCAATGTATAACCCAGCTGCTTCAACTTACGGCAAGCCGCCAAAATTTCTTCATCAGGGACAATGTCTTCCAAGAGCTCAATGACAACCGATCCTGGCGGAATAATGGTCGCCATTTCTTTCTTCAGAAGATTCTGGGTAAAGTTAATGAACGCCGGTTTCCCGCCGGTCAGGGTGTCAATGCCGATGACCGAAAAACTGTTGGTAATCACATCGGATGTCGCCTGATCTCCGTCAGTATGATCATAGAAATTTTGTTTGCCGGAACGGTAGAGCAGCTCATAGGCAAATACATTTTTATTCTTGGTGAATATCGGCTGTCTGGCAACAAATACTTCCATAGAGAATCTCCTACAAATTGAAAATGATTAACCTAAAATGCCCTAATCCGCGGCATAATGGATTAAACTGAACACCTCATGCCCTTCCAACCTTTTCCGTCCTCCTAAGGCATCCAGTTCGATCAAGAAGGAAAATCCGACGATTTTGCCGCCCAACTTGGTCACCAATTCTGCCGTGGCCGAAATGGTTCCTCCGGTGGCCAGCAAATCATCGACAATCAACACCCGTTGGCCCGGTTCGATGGCATCGCGATGAATCTCCAAGGAATCCTGGCCGTATTCCAATTCATACGTTACCTTTTCCACTGCCGCCGGAAGCTTCCCGGGCTTGCGCACTAAAATGAAACCGCACCCCAATTTATAAGCTAACGGCGCTCCCAATATAAATCCCCTGGACTCAGCGCCCACCACCAGATCCGGACGGGCATCCTTAAAATGTTCGGCCATTTGGTCGATGGCATACTGCAAGGCAGGGCCGTTCTTCAACAATGTGGTAATATCTTTAAAATTGATACCAGGTTTCGGGAAATCCGGAATCTCCCGAATCAATGCTTTTAAATCCATCTTCACACTCTCCTCACTTTACTCGCTGCCTTTTTCGGCCAACAGCCATTCCCGGGCATCGTCCAATTGTTTCCGAACCTGCTCGAAGGCGGTTCCTCCTTCGGAACGCCGGACATCCACTACCCTTTCCATACGTAAAACCGGATATACCGTACTGTCGATGGAAGCACAGAATGTCTGCATCTCTTCCAGAGTCAGTTCTTCCAATTTCTTCCCGGTTTCAATCCCGTAACGGACCAAACGGCCGACAATGGCATGGGCTTCCCGGAACGGAATGCCTTTGACCACCAGATAATCAGCTAAATCCGTCGCGTTCAGAAAACCGTCTTCAGTGGCAGAAAGCATTTTTCCCCGGTTGAATTTCAACGTCTGTAACATGGGGATGAAAATCGTCAGGCATCCCTTGACCGTTTTGACACTGTCAAACAAAGCTTCTTTATCTTCCTGCATATCCTTGTTATATGCCAAGGGCAATCCTTTCATCACCGTCAGGATGGCCATAAGGTTTCCGTAAACCCGGCCGGTTTTCCCCCGTATTAATTCGGCAACATCCGGATTTTTCTTTTGGGGCATGATGCTCGAACCGGTGCTGAACGAATCATCCATCTCCACAAAGCCGAACTCCGCCGAAGACCAGAGTACCAACTCTTCACAAAAACGGGAAAGATGCATCATGATTAAAGAGGCGATGAAGTTAAACTCCGCGACAAAGTCCCGGTCACTTACCGCATCCAAGCTGTTTTGGCAAACACCGTCCATTTGCAAAGCGGCGGCAACCCGGCGGCGGTCAATGGGAAAACCCGTCCCCGCCAGAGCCCCGGCGCCCAACGGCGAAACATTCACCCGGTTCAGACATTCATTCAACCGGTCATAATCCCGGCGAAACATCTGAAAATACGCAAGCAAATGATGGGCCAGTAAAACCGGCTGTGCCCGCTGTAAATGGGTGTATCCCGGCATGATGGTCTTCGATTCCCGTTCCGCAGTCTCGAGCAACGTCTCAAACAACTGTTTCAACAAATCCAATATGGCATGGATCTCACGGCGTAGGTACAACCGGACGTCCAAAGCCACCTGATCGTTGCGGCTGCGGGCCGTATGAAGTTTCTTTCCCAAATCGCCGATTTCCTGGATCAACAATTTTTCGATGTTTAAATGAATATCTTCAGCCGACGGATCCCACTGGATCTCCCCGGCCATCACCCGCTCCCGGATTCGGGACAACCCTTCGCGGATGCATTCCGCTTCTTCCGGGGTTATAATGCCGCAAGCTCCCAGCATTTCGGCATGGGCCATGCTTCCTTCGATATCTTCCTGGGCCAATTGATAATCAAAATGTATCGATGAATGGAAATCATCCATTATCGCCGCTGTTTCCTTCAAAAACCGCCCGCTCCAGGCTTTCATGATGCATAAAACCTCCACTATAATCTAAATATCTGTGATAATTCCACAATAATATAAAAAACCCTTTTTCATTTCCAAAGAATTCAATTTATATTGTCATAAAATAAAAAAACCCGTTGCCGGGTTTTTTTCAATTTCAGATATCTCTTTCATCATAAACACGTTTGGACTTTTTTTCGCTGCGCGGTAAGGTCCCCAGCGGAACCGCTTGCACATCGACCACAATCCCGATCTTCCGCTTGAAATTCTGTCCGATTTTCGCGGCAACCGTTTCCAGGTCGCTTCCGGGTTCCGCTTCCGCCAAGACCAACATATGATCCCTGGCATCCCGCCGGCTGAGACGAACCTGATATTCGCTGCTGGCACCGGGTGTTTCCCGCAACACATCTTCGATTTGTCCCGGGTAGATGTTGACCCCTTTAATTTTGATCATATCGTCGCTTCGGCCCAAAATCCGGTCAATCCTCGGGAAAACGCTGCCGCAGGGGCAACGGCCGGGGATAATCCGCGTCAAATCTCTGGTACGGTAACGGATTAAAGGGGCTCCTTCCTTCGTCAACGTGGTGATCACCAATTCG
>JAKOSX010000270.1 GCA_029776595.1 Bacillota bacterium
GATTTCTCGGCCGCCCATATCTTTGCCGTTTACCTGGTTAATAATCTCTTGGACATCTTCATTATCGTCAATCTCGATAAATCCAAACCCTCTCGAACGCCCTGTACCAGGTTCCGTAATAATCCGGCTGGATAACACTTCGGTATGTTCGGCGAATAACGCTGCCAGATCTTCTTTCGTGGCCCCCCAGGGTAAATTTCCGACATAGAGCGTTTTCGACATCCTCTTCACCTCACCTTCAGTCTCCGTCTAACCGGCTGTGGTAGACAGATATATTTTGCTTCAAAACCAGTGGGCATATACCCGTCTGCCGGTTGCCTCCGACTCCCAGCATAGTGAAGAGAATCCCGTAAACTGCCGAAGGATGAAGGGCCATTCCGCTTTGGTCGTCGTCTATTCAATTTATGGAAGTTTTAATATAGCTGATGGGTCCGTATATAATGGTATACGGCATCGGGCACCAGATACCGTATGGAACGTCCGTACATCATCTCCACCCTCAGCCAAGTTGAAGATATATCCAGGAGCGGCGCTTCCAGGATCAAAATCCGTTCCCGGTAAGGAAGTAAAAATTTGGGCCATTCCGCCTCATTTTTCAAAATGGGATATCCGGGACGGAACGCGGTGATGATCTTTGCCTCTTCTAAAAGTTCCTGATAATTTTTCCAGGAATGAAGCTCAAGCAAAGAATCAAAGCCCATGATAAAGGCTGCCTCGTCTCCATGGCCCTCTTGCTTCAGTTGGCGCACGGTATCCACGGTATATGACGGGCCTTCCCTGTCCAATTCCACACGGGATACTTCAAAATAAGGATTGTCGGCCACCGCCAACTCCGTCATCTTCAGCCGCTTCTCAGCAGGCGTGGCCACTTCCCCAATCTTATGCGGAGGCACTGCGGCCGGCACAAAAACCACTTTGGTCAAATTAAAGGCTTCCCGTGCTTTTTCTGCTAAAATTAAATGTCCAAAATGAATGGGGTCAAATGTTCCCCCGATAATTCCGAATGTTCCCAATTTCTCCGACTCCGTTTCCGTTCCAGGCTTGATTCTACGACAATGTCAACACGAAATTATCCCTATGGACGACCTCGTCGGCGTTCTTAAATCCCAATATGGTTTCGATTTCCGAGGTCTTTTTCCCGATGATCCGGGACAACTGTTCATGGCTGTAATTGGTAAAGCCCCGGCCGATTTCCATCCCGTCCATGTTGAGGATCCGCACCAGATCGCCTTCGCCGAAATCCCCGGATATGCGGACGATTCCCGAAGGCAGCAGGCTTTTGCCCAAGGTGGTCATGGCCCTTTCCGCGCCCCGATCGATCACCAACTCGCCGCCGATCTGAGGACCATAAGCGATCCAACGTTTGCGATGGTTAACCACGGAATGTTTGCTTAAAAAGACGGTACCTACCGGCTTCCCTTCGAATAATTGTTGCAATTTAGAAGGGTCGTTGCCATTCATCAGCACCATCATGGCTCCCGCGGATGTGGCCATTTGGGCCGCATTCAATTTGGTAACCATGCCGCCGGTACCGAAAGAGGAACCGGCTCCGCCGGCCATTTGCCGGATTTCCGAAGTAATTTCCTGAACGCAGGGAATAAGCTTCGCATCGGGATTTTGTTTCGGATCGCTGGTATATAAACCGTCAATATCCGAAAGCAACACCAGGAGTTCGCCGTCGATGAGACCCGTCACCAGCGCCGACAAGGCATCGTTTTCCCCGATTTTCAATTCTTCCGTGGCGACCGTGTCGTTTTCGTTAATGATTGGAATCACCCGATAGTTCAATAAAGCCATCAATGTATTGCGGGCATTGAGATAACGCTGGCGCTCGCTGATGTCGCTCCGGGTCAGTAAGACCTGGGCCACCACCTGGCCGTATTCTGCGAAAAGTTTTTCGTAAATCTGCATCAATAACCCCTGGCCGATAGCCGCCAGGGCTTGCCGCTCCACAATGGACGTCGGACGCTTGGCCAACCCCAACCGCCCCATGCCAGCGCCTACCGCCCCGGATGTGACCAAAACCACTTCTTTCCCTTGATTGCGCAGATCCGACAGTTGCCGGACCAATTGTTCCATCCGGTTGAAATTGAGCTTTCCGGTGGCGTGCGTCAGCGTCGAAGTACCCACCTTGACCACGATCCGCCGGGCCTTTTGGATTTCCTTCAGATACTCCATGTCAATCCTCCGCGGGCCAATTCAGTTTACTGGGTTTCCCCGGCTCCGGTCTCCTGTAAAGCAGCATGTTGTTTCCCACCACCAGGACCACTTCCGCCCCGGTCCTTTCAGCCAATGTGTCCGCCACTTCTCTGGGGTCATTGTCCGTATGGGGTAAGACCCTACATTTCACCAGTTCCCTGGCTGTCAACGCCTGGTCCAACTGTTCCACCACATTGTCGTTAATACCGCCCTTACCCACGATGACGATAGGCGACAGTTCATTGCCGATACGGCGTAAAAAATTTCTTTCTTTATTGGTTAACACGTTAATTCCCTCTTTCCCCCGACTGCATCATTGTTTTCCAGTCAGAC
The DNA here is from genome assembly GCA_029776595.1 of Bacillota bacterium. GTDB lineage: Bacteria > Bacillota > UBA4882 > UBA8346 > UBA8346 > JAKOSX01. The sequence goes on from JAKOSX010000270.1 coordinate 2,533, forward strand.
GTCTCTTCAGTCTATCCTTCATTATAACATAACCGATCCGTCTTCATAAAAAAAGCGAAGCAGAAAACTTCACTTTTCTTGGAACTCATTCCTCTTCGCTATAATAAATGAATTCGTAATTGCCCAACCGGACCGAATCCCCTTCTTGAATCCCCGCATTTTCCAGGGCTTCGTATACCTTCCACCGCTTCAGCAAACGGTGAAGACTCCGCATGGACTCGTCATTTTCCGGGTCAAAACGCTGCACCCGTTTCTCTAAGGCCTGATTTTTAACCACAAACACGTCATTATCCCGCTCGACCACGATTTCATCATCGTATTGCGGTGCACTCTCCATGGGTTCAACCTGAAAACGCTGAATGTCCACGGGAATTTCCTTCAGCAACTCGATGATCCGGTCCAAGAGCCGTTCCACACCCTGGCCGGTGGCCGCGGAGATAGTGAAAATGGGGACTCCCTGGACCTTCTCACGGAATTCCTCCTCCAGCTTCCGGGAATCCGGCATATCACATTTATTTAATGCGATAATTTGCGTCTTTTCAGCCAATGCCGGATTATATTCTTTGAGCTCTTGATTTATCTTCAGATAGTCTTCATAGGGGTCCCGTCCGGAAAAACCGGAAATATCGATCATATGGACCAAAAGCCGCGTCCGCTCCACATGGCGCAAGAACTGAAGGCCCAGGCCGACGCCGAGATGGGCCCCTTCGATGAGTCCCGGAATGTCGACTGCCACAAAGCTTTGATCTTTATAATCCACCACCCCGAGATTGGGTTCGAGAGTGGTGAAGGGATAATCCGCAATTTTGGGACGGGCTGCGGTAATTCTGGATATCAGCGTGGATTTACCCACATTCGGATATCCGATTAATCCCACATCGGCCAGAAGTTTCAGCTCCAGGATAACCCATGCCTCGGAACCCGGCTCGCCCTTTTCGGCAAAGCGCGGTGCCTGCCGTGTCGGCGTGGCGAAATGGCTGTTGCCTCTTCCGCCCCGGCCTCCTTTCAAAAGGACCACTTCAGTCACAGGATCGGTGAGATCCGCCAGAATCCGCCCGGTCTCCGCATCTTTCACGATGGTCCCGGAGGGAACTTTGATGATCATATCCTCGCCGTTCCGGCCGAAACGGTTGGCGCCTTCCCCAGGTTTTCCGTTTTCCGCCTTAAAATGGCGCTGATAACGGAAATGGCTTAATGTGGTCAGATCCGGGCTGACCTGAAAGATGACATGGCCTCCGCGTCCGCCGTCACCGCCGTCGGGACCGCCCCGGGGCACATACTTTTCCCGCCTGAAACTGACCGCTCCGGAACCCCCGTCGCCAGATTTAATGTAAATTTTTGCATAATCCAAAAACAAGCGTGACACCTCTATCCCATGTCCGTTGCAAAAAACGATAGTATTATGAATATATCATCCTTTCGGGGAAAAACGCAACTGCCTCTGTATAAATTTCTCAGATAGGCTCCATTGGTCGCCGTAACCGGTATCCGAATTACCACTGGATCAATACGCCACCCCAGCTCAAACCGGCCCCAAATCCGACCAACAGGATTAAGTCGCCTTTATTAAAACGCCCCCAAACCTCATGGAGGGCCAATCCGATGGAAGCAGACGAGGTATTGCCATACCGGTCCACATTGGCAATGACTTCCGTCCCTCCGGAGACAATTTCCTTGGCTGCCGCATCGATGATCCGGATATTGGCCTGATGTGGAATGAGATATTTGATTTGGTCCGGACGAATGCCGGCCTTTTCAGGAACGGTTTCATAGAGTTCCTTGATTTTCCCGACGGCAAAGCGAAATACCGTTTTCCCGTTTTGCTTAAAATAATAATCGTTATGCTGGTTATTGAGCAAATGCCGTACGCCGCCGATGACTACTTCCTCGGACATGGCCGGATTGCCACCCAGTTCAGTCGCTATAATCAGATGTTCCGGATTGTCATTGGTGAGCATCAACGCAGCCGCGCCGTCTCCGAAGAGAACGCAAGTGGAACGATCGGTATAATCTAAAAACCGAGAAACCTGTTCGCCGGCAGTGACCAAGCCATATTTCACATCCCGGGTTTTCAGGAAGCTCTCCGCCGCTGCCACGCCGTACACCAATCCGGAGCACGCAGCATTTAAATCGAAGCAAAAGGCTTGATTGGCTTGAAGTTCCCTAGCTACTTCAAAAGCTTGAGCCGGGCTAATCCGGTCCGGCGATAATGTCGAATTGATGACAAAATCGATATGCTCCGGAGCAATCCCCGATTGTTTCCGCGCCATTTCGGCAGCTTCCACGATATATCCAAGAATCCCTTCATCTTTCTCCAAGACCCGTCGTTCCCGGATACCGGTACGGGTGACGATCCATTCATCGCTGGTGTCTACCATCTTCTCCAAATCAAAATTGGTCAATACTTTCTGCGGCGCCGCGGCACCAATTCCGCAAATTCCGACCTGTTTCACTAAAAATCCCCCTCTTGTTCAGCATCCTTTAATAGTTTTAAGTAACTGGCCGTCTCTAAATTCATGCCGTAAATCACGAACGTACCGGTGAAGACGATCTCTTCTTTGGAACGGACCACCACATCGATGAGGAAACGATGGCCTTTCTTCTCCACCACTTGCGCTTTGGCAATCAGGCGTTCCCCTGCCCGCACCGTCCTCAGGTAACGGATTTCAGCCTGTCCGGTCAAAGCCACCGGAAGATTGACCACTGCATTCGCCAGTGAATTGGCCTGAGCGAAGATGATGTGCCCTCGAATAATGTCACATTTGGCAAGGCACATGCTACGGTCGGTCTCCAACAGAGACAGTCCCCGTTTCCCCGGCTCAATCTCGATGACTTCCCCGACGATCTCCCGGTTCTCCAACGACTGTGACTCGCCGAAATAATGAACCGCCATTTCCTTGGTGCGTTTCCGCACCTCGGGAATGGACAGCTCCAAACGGTCCAATCGAATCGTCGGGACACTGACGTTTAAGATGTCAGCCAATTCTTCGTCGGTAATAAAGGGGTTGGCGGCAATGGCCTGTTGGAGACGGCGATGCCGTTCGGCCTTGTTCATCAGTTTCTTTCCCATGATTATCACTTAATATTATGATAAGTTATTATTATTTGGTCATAATTATATCGGTAAATTTCCTCCCTGACAACATAATTTTTAAAGAAAAAAGGGAAGCCGTGCATAACGCAATACAGCTTCCCATATTTTGACCCTTTCAGATATCCTCTATCCGATGGATCGCCCGATTATACATTGAATAACATATCGGCATAGGTCGGAATCGGCCAATATTCCTCGGACACGATAGTCTCCAACTCATCCGCCACAGCCCGCAGATCTTTCATGGCCGCAAAGACCACGTCCCGATAATATTCGGCATGGGCCAAAGTGGAATCTCCGGCATGGTCCGCATTCTCCAAAGCACCTTCCAAGACTTCGATGGCGCTACCAAGCTTATTGATGCCCTCGGTCAACTGAGCTAACAGTTTCTCCTGGGTCGCCAGTTTGACATCGGATACCGCATTAACGGCACTGATGGAACTGGCCACCGCACCGCTGTATTCGATGACTGCCGGCAGAATTTGCCGTTTGGCCATATCCAACATGGTCAGAGCCTCGATATTAATGGTCTTCACATAATTCTCCAAGTGGATTTCATAACGGGCATGCGCTTCCACAGAGGTCAATACTTGGTGTTTCTCCAACAGCTTGATGTTCTTTTCAGCGACCAATGCCTTATAAGCTTCAACGCTGGAGGAAATATTGGGAAGACCCCGTCGTTCGGCCTCGGCCACCCATTCCGCAGCATAGTTGTTGCCGTTAAAGATGATCCGTTTATGATTCTTAATAACTTCCTTAATATATTTCCATACTTCTTCATCAACATCCTCGGCTTTCTCGAGGCGGTCGGCAACCCGCGACAGGGTTTCGGCAACGATGGTATTTAATACGGTATTCTGGTCGGCAATGGAAGCCGACGAAGGTACCATCCGGAATTCGAATTTATTGCCGGTGAAAGCAAAGGGCGACGTCCGGTTCCGGTCTGTGGTATCTTTCGGCAACGGCGGCAAGGTGCTCACGCCGATCTTCAATTCTCCGCCGACTTTGGAGGATTTGGCACCGCCGTTTTCAAGTTGTTCCAAAATATCGGTCAGCTGTTCGCCCAAGAAAATGGAGATGATGGCAGGCGGCGCTTCGTTGGCGCCCAACCGGTGATCGTTACCGGGGTTGGCCGCAGACATCCGCAGCAGGTCGGCGTATTCATCCACGGCTTGAATAACCGCCGCCAGGAACAGCAAAAATTGTTCGTTTTCATGCGGAGTGGTTCCCGGTTCCAACAGGTTCTGACCGTCATCGGTGCTCATGGACCAGTTGTTATGCTTACCGGAACCGTTCACTCCGGCGAAGGGTTTTTCGTGCAACAGACAGACCAAACCATGACGCAGGGCAACCTTCCGCAGGGTTTCCATGACCAACTGGTTATGATCGGTGGCAATATTGGTGGTACTATAGATGGTGGCAATTTCATGCTGAGCCGGAGCAACTTCATTATGTTTGGTCTTGGCCGTTACGCCCATTTTCCAAAGCTCCTTATCGACTTCTTGCATGAATTTGGCAATCCGCTCTTTCAAATTACCGAAGTAATGATCCTCCAACTCCTGCCCTTTCGGAGGTTTGGCCCCAAACAATGTCCGTCCGGTCATGATCAAGTCTTTTCTCTGATCATACATTTTCTTATCGATCAAGAAGTATTCCTGTTCAGGACCAACCGTGGTCGATACCCGGGTCACCGTGGTATTCCCTAAAAGTCTTAAGACGCGCACCGCCTGTTTGGACAAGGCCTCCATGGAACGAAGCAAAGGAGTCTTTTTGTCCAACGCTTCCCCGGTGTAGGAACAGAATGCTGTCGGAATATACAGGGAATGGTCTTTAACGAATACCGGCGAGGTACAGTCCCACACCGTATAGCCCCGTGCCTCAAAGGTGGCCCGCAGCCCGCCCGACGGGAAGGACGAAGCATCCGGTTCTCCTTTAATCAGTTCTTTTCCCGAAAATTCCATGATGACTTTATCATTGCCAATCGGAGAAATAAAGGCATCATGCTTTTCAGCCGTCACGCCGGTCATCGGCTGGAACCAGTGGGTAAAATGGGTCGCTCCTTTTTCGATGGCCCAATCTTTCATCGCATTGGCCACGACGTCGGCAATGCTCGGATCCAATGGCAACCCATTGTCAATGGTTTTACGAAGCGCTTTATAAACATTTTTGGGTAACCGTTCGCGCATTACCGCATCATTAAACACATTCTCCCCAAACATGGCATCCGCGGCTTTTGGAGTTTCCATCATAGAAACCGCCTCCTTTTGATGTAAGGTATTTGTTATTTATATAAAAGAATAACACTACATGTTAACTTTTGCAAGCATTAATCTGTTTTGTTAACTAATATATTACACAATCATCCTTCAAATGTTACACAAACTTACAATGGACATGTCAAGGTGGTTTTAGCCCGGGAATAGCAGGATTTTAATGGAAAATATCGAAAATTAAAGAAAGAGCAGGAAACGTTAATTTTTATAAAAGGAGGGGATTTCCACGGAACCTGCCATTTACTGCAACAATCTTTACAAAAATTATGGCCGCAAGCAGGTGCTGAAAGGTATCAATTTAGAGGTACCCCGAGGCGTTGTCTTCGGTCTGTTGGGCACCAACGGGGCCGGCAAAACCACCCTGATCCGGACGTTGCTCGGGCTTATTCCTGCTTCAGGAGGCGAAGTGCGGGTTCTCGGCGAAGAACCGTACAAAATCGGTCCAAGCCTCCGCCAACGCATTGGATATGTTTCAGAAGAGCAGGGCCTTTATGGATGGATGACCATCCAGGAAATGATCCGTTTTTGCCGTTCCCTCTATCCGTCCTGGGACGACGGACTGGTGCAAAACTATTTACACCGTTTTAAAATGAACCCGTCCCAAAAAATCCGAAACCTTTCCAAGGGCCAATGTACCAAGTTGGCATTAATCCTCGCCTTGGCACCAAAACCAGAACTTTTGGTATTAGACGAGCCCATGAGCGGTTTGGACCCTCTGGCCCAACATGAATTCTTGCAGGTTATCGCCAAAGAAGTGGTACCCGAAGGACGTACCGTCTTTTTTTCCACCCACAATATCGCCGATGTGGAAGCCGTTGCCCATTATGTCGCCATCGAATACAACGGACGGATTCAAATCAGCGGTTCTATTTCGGAGGTATGTCAACAAGTGGCCAAATACCAAGTCCCAACCAGCCACTTGTCTGAATTGAAACACCTCGGCCATTACGTGGTCCTCGACAGAGACGATGAACGGACTACCGTCCTGACATCACGCCACTCCCACCCGGAGGTGGCGGCAACCATGGAAATGCCGAAAACTCCTCTGCTTCCCGTCAACCTGAAAGAGGCGTTTCTTTTCTTCTGTTCGGAAGGGGATGAGGAATAATGCATTTTGCTCTGGTGAAAAAGGAATTGAAACAGAATCTTCTTCTCTATCTCTTGCCTTATTTCTGCGGTTTTATTTTAATCGTTCTCAACGCGCGCCATCAAATACCGTTGTCCAAAGAATGGCAGAATATTCTGGCCGTCCTCTTTCCGGTTTCCTTTGCCGGAGCTTTCGGTCTGCAAAGTTTCGATCTGGAAGAAAACGGCCAAACGAGAGACTTCCTATTAACCAGGCCGTTTAGCGCTTCACAAGTCATCAACGTTAAATACATGACCGGCCTGGCCGTCCTATTGCCTATCACTCTGCTTTGGTCCGTCTTGTTTTTGCCGGACGCATTAAAACTTCCCGACTTATCGGACTGGAGCAGTTTTTGGTGGTTGACCCTTCTCCTTCTGGTCATCACCGTATATACCCAGTCCTTTACGGCAGCGATTTTCGTCCACGGGCCGTTGAAACTTTTAGCCGCCATCGGCATGGCCTTCATCATCGGTACCTGGTTCTTTTATAGCTGGTTTGAAGGCATCACCGCTTTATACTGGTTTGAATCTTTCCGCTATCCGGCCTTCTGTTGGATTATTTTGGGCGTTTTCACTGTTGCTCTCGCTTTATTTCAGATTAAAGTCGCACGGGACGCTGCCACATGGTACCTGGCCCGTCTTCCTGCTGCTTTTTCCAGAAAAAAGGTATGGGCCTATCTGATTATCATTCCGGTGCTTCCGTTCCTTTTACACGGAATCACCGCTTGCCGCCAACCGGCCATCAAACCTTTTCATCAATTGTTTTATACAGCGTTTTCCTCTCAGCCGTGGTTCATTACCTTGGAAGGCCAAAAACAGCCAACCGGCTACCTTTACGCATGTGCCGATGTCACCGGAAAACTGGGCTTGACGGAAGTCAACCACATGCCCAGGGTTGTCTATGCGGGTTCCGATCCGTCACAACCTTTGGCCAACATCAGTTGGTCTCCGGACGGTCGAAAAATCCTTTTCCGGGAAGGGACCCATCTCAAAGTTTTTGATGTTCGTTCGGGCAATGTTCGATCATTGCTCGAAGGAGATCTTGGCCTTTGGGCATCCGACAGCACCCACCTGATCACTGCCAAAATTGTCCATAAACAAACAAAAGATTCGGACTGGGGTTCATTCGACGAAACCGTCTACCAGTTGTCCTTAGTCAATTTGGAGGACGGTTCAGTACAGCCTTATTATCAATTGACTTCATCCGGTTCGTCATTGGCTTGGGATTCAGTTGCCAACCGGCTTCTGGCCATAGATATTTCCGGATATCTGGTGTCTATGAATTTCAATGAAAAGAACGTTTCGTATATTCCCATTTTCGAAAGCCAAACGAAAGAGCCGATCTTCTATAGCAAATTTGAATACTCCGGTTCCGGAAAAAACCATTTTTATCTAACGGTTTTCTCCATAGATGTCTCTAAACCGGAAGCCTTAAAGGAAAAACTGTACACCATCCGCGGTTACTTATTTAATGCGGAAGATGACAGTTTTACGCCTTTATTCAAGTTATCCGGCGTCCGTTTTCAGGATGTCATTTTAACCGATAAGCCCCAACAATTGCTGGTGCGTTCCAACAACCTGGGCATTTACCACAAAATCACGATTCCTCAGGAGGCCGGTATCCAATGAAAACTTTGTCAAAACCCGTCTTTACCAACCCGCTACGCGTTTTTTTGCATACCGCCTGGGTTCTTATCAGCCACGAACTCAGACATAACAGACTGGCATATATTTTGCCTTCATTCATCGCTTGTTTCTTATGGCTGGGATCATTCTTTTTTAAAACACTGCCCGTCTCCAAGACCGTACAACAGATGAGCCTTATCGGACTCTATCTTATTTTAGCCATGCTCTACGGGCTGCTGGCTTTCAGTAGCGATAAAGATAAAAAGACCTTGGACTTTATGATCAGCCGTCCCATTCCTCCTTCTCTTATTTTGGGTGTGAAATACGGTTGCAGCGTAGTCGTTTTATTCTTCTGGTATCTCCTGTTTCGGCACCTGTTTCCCATCCATTGGGAGTCGCTGCCTTTACCCAAAGGCGTCAATGAACATTGGCTGACATTGCTAATATTGGTCATCCATGCCATCAGCCTGTTGGCAGGACTGCAATCCAAAGGGTTGGAACGTTTCTTTATAGTGATTGTCACCACATCCGGTATGGCCTATCTCTCCTATTTCATTTGGGATCATCTGTTCCAATTGATGACCGCCAATTATTACTGGTATGATATACCTCCCGTCCTGATGAAAACGGTAACTGCCGGAATTCCCATCTTTTTAACCGTATTAAGCTTGCTTGTCCCGTTAACGGCTACTTTATGGCAGTTACGCAACCGTCTGCCTTTTCTCCAATTTAGACCGGGACAGTTTACTGTCGCCGTCTGGCTCCTAACCTTTCTCGCTTTGGGATTGATACATATCATTTTCGCACCCGTCATCTATCCGCAACCGACAGCTAAATACGGTGACTGGCACGAAACATCGGGTATCATCTTAGCTAAAGCCGTGAATCCGGACTATGCATTTCATCGGGTTCCTGATGACCGGTTGGTTCCCTGTGAATTAGTCCTGTCGAAACCCAACCGCAAATCCCGGATCCTCTATCGTGGCAATAACCTGATGTTTCCCCGCTTTTCACCGAACGGCCAGTCGGTGGTCTTTTCAGAAGCTGACGAACTCCAAATCATCGACTTAAAGACGAAAAAAAAGACGAACGTCGGGCCGGGACGGATTGGGGCCTGGTCTGATGACGGCCGCCGCATTATTTTCAATCGCCTTATCGGCCCCAACGGCCTGTCGGAACTGTATATATATGACTGTTCCGATCAGTCCTTACGGCAATTAACGCCGCAAACCTTCCATATCGCCGATTTGTTGTGGAATTCATCTCAAGATGAACTATTAATCGTCGATTACGACCAATCCATCCATCATTATAATTTAGCCGACCATAGCGTTCATACAACGTCTTTTCACGATATTGACGAGCTTCACGTGGTGTTCGGCATAACCCGGCCGTTGATCCGTTTAGACCCTGAACAAAAACGTATTTTTTTGGGGTATATTCTTCAGGGCTCGTTAAAGGTGTATCAGTATGATCCTGTGAACCGGGAATTTCGTTTTAGTGAGCAAATAACCAACTTTCGGATGAAACCCAACGCGCCGATTCTTTTAAAACCTGACTTTTCAGCTTTGCTGTGGCCGCGTATCGACGGCGGTTTCACTTATGAAGCCACCAAATATCATGTGGACCATGAACACGAACACGAGCATGACCATGAGCATGAACACGATCATGAACATTGCGATGACCCGAGCCATCATCATTAATGGTCATA
>JAKOSX010000271.1 GCA_029776595.1 Bacillota bacterium
ACGAATTTCCGGCGCCTCTTCCCGATTGATCATCCGATAATCCACCTGCAGCCATGGTTTTCCGGCAAAGGCGCTGATCCTGAGCTCAAAATCGAGAAGTCCGTCGCCGTTTTCATCCCGGTGTTTCCCTTTGGCCTCAACAATAACCCGGACCGGTCCGGATTCAACGATCGTCCATCCCGTTTCATCCACAGAGGCCGTATAGCGCCGGCCTCCGACAGTGATCGCCGGTCCAATCAGCTCTCCCGCTTCAAAAGCAAAGCCCGTTCCCCGGACAGCTCCCCACACGCCGTTCTTCCCCGGCGGATTCAGTTCAAGCCGGAGTGCTCCCGTATCGATATGACAACCGTCACCGCTCACCGAGACCTTGGCTGGTTGTTCCGGAAAGACCGGAAACGCAACATCCGTCGCCAATTCGAAATCTTTACCCTGATTACCGGGTAAATCCGCCAAAAAGTTGACCAACAGCCACTTACATGTGCCATCCGGCCAGGCCGCCGTCTGCCGGACCTGCGTCGGAACCGGCCGGCCGCCGTCCAACACCGCAACTTTGGATATGTCCTTCAAACGGCCCTGAGCAAAGGGAACTGCCACTGCCACCGGTTCTCCCGGCCGATCATACCGGGAAAGCTTTTCAAAATGTAATTTAATCACTTGCGCCGTCTCCTTCCGAATATATCATCCGCTTTATCCAATCCATTGTTTATACGTATAAATCTATTTTTTACTATTATACCATGGGCGTTTGGACAATTATAGCACGGAATATAAACAATGTGTTAATAATCCTTTCATTGACAGACCGCCTCGATTCCGTTATATTTTAACTGTGATTTGTGATATCGCTATTTTTTACTATATATGAGAGGAGTAACCAAATGGAAATGATTGCCGACACACCAATGTTTTGGGCGGAACACGCCTGCGAAACATTGATGTCCAAGTTCGAACCGGCTGAATTGCCGCCGGCAGGCCGATGGCATTATCATCAAGGTGTATTTCTCAAAGGCATGTTGATGGTCTGGAAAAAAACCGGCAAGCAAAAATACTTTGATTACGTCAAAAGCTATGTCGACAGTTTGGTCGATGAAAACGGTTCTTTCGTTTTCCGCAACACCGAACTGGACTCCATCCAAGCCGGGCTGTTGTTATTCGACCTGTATGAAGTAACCGGCGAAGCAAGATACAAAATTGCCGCGGATCAATTGATCAACTTCATGGTTGGTTGGAAAAAAACCAACGAAGGCGGTTTCTGGCACAAGGAAATCTATCCCTACCAAATGTGGCTGGACGGCCTCTATATGGCCGGCCCCTTCGCCGTACAATATGCCACCGTTTTCAACCGTCCGGAACTCTATGATTTAGTGACGCAACAGGCGGAATTAATGATCAAAAACACCAAGGACGAAAAAACCGGACTGCTCTATCATGCCTGGGACGAAAGCCGCCAAGCCGTCTGGGCCAACCCGGAGACCGGTAGATCCCCGGAATTTTGGAGCCGTTCCATCGGCTGGGTCGTCGTAGCCCTGGTTGAAATCCTGGACTATTTACCGAAAGACCATCCCAAAAGGGCTTTCCTCATTAACGAATTGAAATCCTTGGTTGAAGCCATCACCAAACAACAAGATCCGAAAACCGGCATGTGGTTCCAGGTCACCGACAAAGGCGACCGGCCGGAAAACTGGGTGGAACACTCAGCCTCCTGTCTGTTCGTATACGGCATCGCCAAAGCCATTCGGATGGGTTATGTGGATGCCAAATATCAGGAAAACGCCAACCGAGGGTTTAAAGGTTTGCTGAATATGGTGACCATCGACACAGACGGTAAAGTGACCATCCCCGAAATTTGCATCGGCACCGGCGTCGGTGATTATGCTCACTATATCGCCAGACCCCGGAGCTCCAACGACCTCCACGGCGTCGGCGCCTTCCTCTTCGCCTGTGTCGAGATGAGCAAATAATATTCATCCGAATATGCAACGACCTCCATCGAACGGAGGTCGTTCTTTTCAATCCTCCCAAACCTCATCCATCAATCGGGAAATTTGCTCTTTCAGTTCATGATGGGAAACGGTTTCCACCCGGATTTCAAAGGCATCACCTTCTTTCGCCCATTCCGGAAGAAATCTCCGATGCAAATCGGCCATGGTCCGGTCCGGCAATTCCACAATGGCATAATCTCCTTCAAACCGATCAATAACAATACGCATCCCGTCACCCCTTTGACATTTTTACAACAATGTTCTTCCCGTCGGTCTCCATGATAATATGCCCGTCACGGTCTGTCCGTAACACTTCGCAAGCTTTTTCCAAACGGTCAAGCACCTCGGGATCCGGATGGCCGTAGCGATTGCCTGTTCCCACCGAGATTACTGCATATCGGGGCGCAACCGCTTTTAAAAACCGGCCCGATGTGGATGTCCCGCTGCCATGATGCCCCACTTTAATGACATCCGACTGCAATTCAACACGGCTTTCCAACAGTTCCGTCTCGCCCGAAGTCTCCAAATCTCCCATCAATAAAAAAGACACCTGATCATAAACCAAACGTATTACCACGCTGTAATCATTCAAATTCTCATAGCGTTCCCGTCGGGGCGAGAGTATCTCAATCTGAAGAGCCGGGTCCAAATCCACGGACACACCGGCCTTGGCCGTAGTTATTTTCAGCCCTTTATCCCGGACCGCCTGCAATACGTCGTAAAAAGTCTTCGTATTGGCCGACACTTTGGGCATATAGATTCTCCCTGCCGCAACATTGGCGATCACCGCATCCATTCCGCCGATATGATCTTCATGAGGGTGAGTCCCTACCAGGACATCAAGCGTATCGACACCGTGCGACCGCAGATAATCCAGAATCAGTTCAGCGTCCCCGTTATTCCCGGCATCGACCAGCATCCTCCTCCCGTTGGGTGCGGTTATTAAAATACAATCCGCCTGCCCCACATCGAGAAAATGAACGGACAATTTGGGCCCGGCAATATCCGATACCGGTACCGTAGGATAGGGCACGGCCAAGTAAAAAACCACACCGGCCAGAACCACCAAGAAAAGGCATAAATACAATAACCATTGCTGCTTTTTCACTATTCTTACTCCCATCTGTCATGAAGATTACCTGATAGATTCGGGCTATTCCATCGAAATCCTCTAAATCCACATTCATCGTTGCCGGATTGTTTGGGCAAAGCTTCTCCGAATCCCCTTGCGGTGTCAGAGGCAAGCAGGGCAAGGCGCGACCGAGCGAGGACCGCAGGCGTACTCGGGTACGTTGAGGACCGGAGCGAGAGAGCAATATAGCCTGCGCAGCCTATCACACCGCACCCAAACAATCCGGCAAAAACTACTGCGCATAAAAAATGCCCCACCTCTTCCAGGCAGGGCTTTCCTTTACCATTCAGCCACTTATTTCGCGAGGAGCTTCTCCACTGAAGCCAGTTTAATGCATAACGCCACCAACCTCATAGCCTTCTCCAACTCCTCCATCGGCGGGAACGTCGGGGCAATCCGAATATTTCGATCCTGCGGGTCATTGCCGTAAGGATACGTGGCACCCGCATTGGTCAACACCACGCCGGCCTCGGCCGCCAGCTTCACCACGCGCTTGGCACAGCCTTCCATCGTATTCAGGCTGATAAAATACCCTCCGGCCGGTTTGCTCCATTCGGCAGTCCCGGTGCCCCCGAGCTCAGTCTCAAGAATCTCCAACACCTTTTCGAATTTGGGCCGGAGAATGGCCGCATGTTTCTTCATATGCGCTTCGATTCCGGCCATATCTTTGAAAAACCATACATGCCGCAATTGATTCATCTTATCCGGACCGATGGTCTGGATCCCCAGCTGCTTCCGGAGGACATCGATATTCTTCTTGCTGGCGGCCATCGCTGCCACGCCCGCCCCGGCAAAAGTGATTTTAGCGGTTGACCCGAAAATAAACACCCGCTCCGGATGGCCTGCGGCTTTACAGGCGTCCATGATATTCTTCAAACGGGCCGGTTGATCAGTCAGATGATGAACTGTATACGCATTATCCCAGAAAATCCGAAAATCCGGAGCTTTCGTCGGCATGGAAGCCAAACGGTCCACCACCTCATCGGAATAAACCACGCCGCCCGGGTTACTGTATTTGGGCACGCACCAAATGCCTTTGATGCTGTCATCTTCGGCCACCAATTTTTCCACGGTATCCATATCGGGACCGTCATCGTTCATGGCTACGGTAATCATTTCGATGCCCATGAGTTCGCAGATGGCGAAATGGCGGTCATATCCCGGACTTGGGCACAGGAACTTAACCTTCGGCAGTTTGCCCCAGGGCTGTTCACTGCCAACCACGCCGAACATCATCGCCCGGGCAATCGTATCATACATCATTGCCAGACTGGAGTTGCCACCGACAATAATCTCTTCCGGAGTAACCTCCAAAAATTCGGCAAACAAGGCTTTCGCCGACGGCAAACCGTCCACTCCGCCGTAATTGCGGCAATCGATCCCGTCCATTGTGTATTCCTTGCATTCCAACATACCTAAGGATAAATCCAGCTGTTCCGGACAGGGTTTCCCCCGGGACATGTCTAACTTGAGGTTTTGCGCTTTCACTTCATCATAAGCTTTCATTAACTCGTTTTGCAATGCTTTCAGTTCCGATTGTCCCAATTGACTAAATTCCATTATGAGCCCCCTAATTTCAACCAAATTACTTATTTTGCATTTACTTTCACACTATTATAAAAGGATTTAGCAAAATAATACAATAGCATCCCGTCAAATACATTGTATACATGTGAAAAACTTTCCCGCTATGTGACAATTCCATGAAAAAAGGCTATCATTGGATAGCCTGAACTGCAGTTATTGCAACCATATTCACAATATCGTCCACATTGCATCCTCGGGACAAATCATTGACCGGTTTTGCCATCCCCTGCAAGATGGGGCCGACAGCCACCGCGTTGGCCAACCGTTCCACCAATTTGTATCCGATATTGCCCGATTGGAGATCCGGAAAAACCAATACATTGGCTTTGCCTGCCACCGGACTGTTCGGTGCCTTTTGTTTTCCGACGACCGGAACCAACGCCGCATCCAATTGAAGTTCGCCGTCGATCTGCAACGTCAGATCCAACGTTTTCGCAATGGCCACCGCTTCAACCACTTTATCCACCAGTTCATGTTTGGCGCTTCCTTTGGTGGAAAACGACAGGAATCCGACGACCGGTTCAAACCCTCCCAAATTCCTGGCAGTATAAGCGGCCTGAATCCCGATCTCCGCCAAAGTCCTCGCATCCGGATTGATATTCACGGCACAATCGGCAAAGACGAACAAACCATTATGGCCGAAGGCACAATGGGGAACCATCATTAAAAAAGCCCCGGACACGCTCTTAAACAACGGATGGGTTTTGATGATTTGCAACGCCGGCCGGAGAACATCGCCAGTGGTATTGATTGCGCCGGCCACCATCCCGTCCGCTTCATCGGCATAAACCTTCATGGTCCCGAAATACAGGGGATTTTTCAACAATTCATAGGCCTGTTCCTTACTGAGCCCCTTTTCTTTGCGGAGATTGTACAAAGTCTCAACGTACTTTTCGAAGGACGGATCTTGAAGCGGCGCTATGGTCGGAATGTCCGAAAGAGCCATGCCCAACGTTTTCGCCTTTTCAT
Organism: Bacillota bacterium; assembly: GCA_029776595.1. GTDB lineage: Bacteria > Bacillota > UBA4882 > UBA8346 > UBA8346 > JAKOSX01. Next base: position 5,671 of record JAKOSX010000271.1, read on the forward strand.
CAATGGCAGCCCGTTCGCCAATAAGAATTACCTCCGCTATCTTTTGGTCCGTCACGGCCCTGGCCGCCCGAAGCGTCCGTTCATCCTGGCTTTCCGGAAGGATAATCCTCTTTTTTGCGGTTTTCGCCCGTTCTTTGATTTGGGTTAACAGATCCATGACCTTCAACACTCCTTTCATTTTCAGATTCAATCACCGTTTTGCGATAAATCCGTTCTGCTGTTTTGCTTTTATTGTAATTGTTATATTGATAAAAAGAAACGAATTTAAATAATTTTTTACATTTTCGTTCAGCGCAACATGGTGTATAACAGTAAATAATAAAAAAACGGGAACGTTTTCGTCCCCGTTGCATGGATAACGTCAATCCCGTTTAATTTACTTCTGGCCCAGCTCTTCTCCTTTTTTCACGGCTGCTTGGGCAGCGGCCAACCGGGCAATGGGCACCCGGAACGGCGAACACGAGACATAATTCAGACCAACTTTATGGCAGAACTCGACCGACGACGGATCGCCGCCATGTTCGCCACAAATGCCCAACTTGATATCGGGCCGGGTCTGTTTCCCAAGTTTAACAGCCATTTCGACCAATTTGCCCACGCCGTTCTGATCGAGACGGGCAAACGGGTCAAATTCATAAATTTTCTTATTGTAATA